>NZ_JAKRFW010000035.1:0-58387 GCF_022347905.1 Pseudoalteromonas sp. Of11M-6
TCTAAATTTGTTTGCATCATCTAGCGAACTAGAATCTGCTGTTAGAACTCAATCTGTACGAGTGCCCACACAGATGATTGCTTCATATTTTTAAAGAACGTTTCGAAACATTTCGTTGTTTCGAGGGATGTGCATTTTAAGCATTCCCATTTTTTTGTCAACACTTAATTTTGAATTTCTTTATAAGAAGTTTCGAACTTAAGTTTTACTTGACACTAACTCGTTGCTGCTTTGCTTTTCAGCGTAGCGCCCCGTGTCAGTGGGGTCGCATTATAGGGCGATCCGATTTTAGTGCAACTCTTTTTTCGATCTTTTTGATCGTTCGAACAAACATTAACCAAAACCCACTTTTTAGTATAAAAACCATGCAAAAAAGGACAAATCTTACTATCAGAACTATATTAATTATTGCGAAGTTTAATTAACTCGTTAAGATAGCTAACTCACTTGTTAAATTAATGTTTAACCTTCTTTCAATTGGTATATTTATATGAAGTCTTTTGATCATAAAGCAATTTTGATCACTTTGGTTATTGCAGTAGCGAGCTTTTTCATTGTTGATCTTGCATTAAGCTCTACTCAGCTCGACGCTGCTCTTATGCTTGCCGCAGGTATTATCATCGGTGGCGTAATAAGCCAGTTTTTAAAAAGTGATACACAACAAGAAAAACAATCAAACTTATCAACCACTACATTATATGTAGGTAATCTACCATATCGAGCCAACGAACATGTTGTCCGCGAGCTTTTCGAAGAGCAAGGGCAAGTATTTTCAGTTCGCCTACTTAAGGATAAAAACACAGGCAAACGACGTGGTTTTGGTTTTGTTGAGATGTCTAAGCAAGATGCAGAAAAGGCGATTACTCAACTCAATGAACGTGAATTTCAACAACGTACATTAAAAGTAAGAGAAGCAAAGCAAAAGCCTGAAGGTGAGATGGATCACTCACCCGCTTAATTAATCTTTATTTAAATTAATAATAGAGATTACTTCTTTACTACCCATTACTGGTGCCGTTGCATAGAAACGCACTTCCGATGCACTCGGCACCTTTTCTCCTACTACTATTTGACTTCCCAACAATGACACTGCGCGATTGGCTATTGCTTTGCCAGAATCAACCAGCTCCACATGCTTCTGTAAGCAATTCTTGATATCGTGAGCTATCAACGGAAAATGTGTACATCCCAACACTAGCCTATCAACAGTGGCTGGAATGTTAAGCCGAGCTATTTCCGCGCAAAGTGCCTCTTTATCCAACTCGTTATGCCAATAAAAGTGCTCAGCGATCCTTACAAGCTCCGTTGAATGCAAAGTTTCAACTTTACAACCTGAGGTAAAATCCATGATGAGCTTATGTGTATAAGCATTATTTGACGTTGCCGGTGTTGCCAATAGTGCGATGTGCTTGGTCTTTGAACTAGACGCAGCAGGCTTAACAGCAGGAACCACACCTATAATTGGAATCTGGGTATGTTTTCTGGCTTCTTCCAACGCGTATGTTGAAGCGGTATTACATGCAATAACGATAAGATCAACATTGCCCAAGTATTGCTGTTGCCAACGAATAAGTCCCTTGATACGTGATTTGATTAGCTCTTGAGGCTGAAGGCCATATGGGAGAAAAGCGTTGTCCATAACATAACTAAATGAAACCCCCTGCAAACATGCCTTTAAGTGCGACAGCACACTGGTGCCACCGATCCCCGAATCGAAAACCAAAATATGCGACAAACTTCATACCTCAAATCAATGAAGTATGAAGTTTGCCATGAGTCCTCGCGAAAATAAACTGGCTTAGCTTGTTTGTTTTTGCTCAACTTGCTCTTTATTTAGTTCATTCAGTTTACTAAAAAAGCTACTAGCATAATCCAAAAATTCATTTAGTCTCGACTGACCTTCATTCATCCAAGCAAGCAGGTTTGGCAACTCATTATCGGCATTGAGTCCCTTAGCTTGCTCTTGCACATCTGCTAACTGCTTATTCAGTGGCATAAATGCCTTCTCTAAGTCTTTCATTGGATTGCCTTGCTGATATTGAGCAATCGCAGCAGATGTTTTACTTTGTCTTAAATCCATCGTGAAATTAGTGATCTGATCTGAGTTTAAGCTAAGCGACTTTGCCAAATCGAAAGCTTCATCGTATTCACCACCGAAAAAAGAATCACTGACATTACGGATATCTTCCATCATATCGTTAATTGCCTGCTGCTCCTCTTCGTTCAGCTCACCATTTACCTTAATTGAGAAACTGACTTCGTGAGAGGACTTAGTGCCATATGCCATGCCATAATCATTACCTTTTTGCGCAACACTCGCAGCGGCTCCCTGAGCATACGCATCGGAGAATGAAATAACGACTTCATCCCCTTCAGCTGTAGTAAATGCATATTCAGCCTGATTAGAAAGGCTCGCAAACTGTGCGGCACTGATCGCTAATGCCTTTGGCGACTTTTCTTCAAACAATTCTTTTTCAAAATCATCTAAACCTTTAAAAATCCCTTCTCGTGATTTTTCAATACCATCTTCGATGTCGGAATTGAAAGCGCCCATGCCTTTTAACTCTTCGCTGGCTTCATCAATACCCTGTAGCACGCCCTTACGTGCCCCATCTAGCATGGATTTCAATTCGTCATCATTTTTGCCGTCGACTTTGGCTTTCTTCACTGCCCCCTGAACAAAATCGAGTACATTTTTGACAATAGATTCAAAATCAAATAGTGGCTTGTCTTTTTTATCTTGTGTCGGCTTCTCAATCCCCAACGCTTCTGCAAGCTTATCATCAAGAATTTTAGCTGCTAGCTTAGATTTATTCCCCGCATAGCTGTCCGAATTAATTTGGATATTTGGTCCTATCCCTTTGCTCTTTCCAGGCTTATGCTGCATCGCTGGATTGAGCAACTGATTTAATTGCCCGATTTTCATGGTATGCCCTCCAATATATTAGTTAGATTATCGGCATATTTGCGCAAAGCTAAAGTATAATGATTAAAAAAACAGCAAACCAGACGCATCAGTGATGCTAGACTGGACAAATTAGCAACGCTCCCTAAAATAGCGCCTCTTAATTCAACATAGATGGTTTTAGCATGGCAGTAATAAAAATTGATGATTCAGCATACGAGCAACAGTTAGCAGATAAAGCTGAGCGTATCACAACACAATTTGCACAGTTTGATGCACCTGCACTTGAAGTGTATGAATCTGCAACTCGCCATTACCGCCAGCGCTGTGAATTTAGAGTATGGCATGAGGGTGAAGATCTGTTTCACATCATGTTTGACCAGCAAACAAAAGAAAAGATCCGTGTTGATAGCTTTGATCCTGGTGCGCCGCTTGTCAATGAAATGATGCAGGTGATGATACATCAGCTGAAAGGCAACGAAATATTGCGTCGTAAACTGTTTCAGATCGACTACCTCACGACACTGAGTGGTGAAGTACTGATCAGCTTGCTTTATCACAAGCAGTTAGATGAAGCGTGGCAAACCGCGATGCAGACATTGAGAGCCGAGTTGCAACAAACCTATAAAGTTGATTTTATCGGTCGTGCTAGAAAACAAAAGGTTGTGTTTGGCAACGACTATGTAACTGAAAAACTAAACGTTAACGGTATAGAATATATTTATCAGCAGGTTGAGAACAGCTTTACGCAACCGAATGCGGAAGTGAATCAGAAAATGCTAGCTTGGGCGCAGTCCATTAGTGAACCGCTAAGCAACGACCTATTAGAGCTTTATTGTGGTAACGGTAACTTTTCAATCGCATTGGCAGGCTCATTCAATAAAGTGCTGGCTACTGAGATCTCTAAATCATCAGTAAAGTCTGCACAATTTAATATTGCAGCAAACAAAGTCGATAACTTAGATATTATTCGCATGTCGAGTGAAGAGTTTACACAAGCCATGAAAGGGCAGAAGTTTTCTCGATTAGATGGTATTGATTTACAGTCCTATGATTGCCAAACGATTCTTGTCGACCCGCCTCGTGCTGGTATGGATGAATTAACCTGTCGCTTAGTCAGCAACTACGACAACATTATTTATATCTCATGTAATCCAGACACATTAGAGCGTGATTTAGCCTTGTTATGTGAAACACATAAAATCGCACGAATGGCAATTTTCGATCAGTTCCCTTATACCCATCATATTGAATCTGGCGTTTACTTAGTGAGAAAGTGATCTCTAACGATTAACGACTGGCTGCCATCGCTGTGATAAGTGCTGGCAGTTGAGTTTCGCTAAAGACTTGAATACCTGATTGCTGTAATAAAGACGCCGTTAGCCCCTGCCCTACTATTTTTTTACCTGTATGACTACCATCGTAAATCAGATTGCTGCCGCAAGACGGACTGGACTCTTTTAACAACGCAAACTTTATATCGTGCTGAAGACAAGCCGCTAGCGCTTTTTTAGCACCGAGTTCAAACGCGGTGGTAAAATCATCCCCTTGTTTACTCAAAACTTTACCATCTGCTATTTCAGCCGATGGGCGAGGTGTTGGTAAACCACCAGATATTTCGGGGCACAGCGGTAAGACCCAATTTTTTTGCCGCCAATACTGCAACGTATTGTCTTGAAGGCTTTGTGAAGAGGCGTCATACCTCACCGGATAACCTAATAAACAGCTAGAAACTAAAACTTTAAACATAAAAAAGCCCCGCAACAATTGCAGGGCTAGTCTAATACAAATTAGATTTTATTTCTTTGCTAAATAATTCACCAAAGCTGCAATTTGCTCAGGCTTAGTCGTACCAGACTCACGAAGCAATAGCTTGTATTTACCGTTTACCACGAACATTGGTACACCTGTTAGCGCGCCTTTATCAGAAAGTGTCTTCTGCATTCGTTGCATTTTTGAAGCTTTAGTACGAACAGAGAAACTGGCATAAAGTTTATCAAACTTCTCTTCTTCAACACCTTGTGCAATAAAGATATCTTTTACATCAGCAAGTTCATTGATTTTTGCGCGCTTGCCATGGATATGATTAAACATGGCTGCAACTATCTTGTCTTTTTGTGGCAGCACTTCAGCAGTTGCAAGTGCTTGTGCCAACACCTGTTGGATCTCAGGCTCTCTTGGACCAACAAAATCTATATGGCTCTTTTTAAACTTAACGCCTTCGTCCAGCTTTGGTTTAACGTCAACGATTAAATTTTCCATTGCGTTACAGGCTGGACAATAAAAAGAAAAATACTCCATTACCTCAGGCTTTTTCGTGCCACGCTCGGCAATAACTTCATAATGCACACCTTCTTCAAATGGCGCAGCCTGAGCAAGAAGAGGAAGCATTAGTGCAACCGCTAAGCCTTTTAATACTTTCAACATACTAACTTTCTCCAGTCCTTATTTTTTTAATAGATATGCGATCAATTCATCAAGCTGCTCTTGGCTCTTGATACCTTTCATTTCGATTCTGTATTTGTCATTTACGATAAAAGTTGGAACGCCTGTAAGCGCACCCGCTTCAGAAAACTTTTCTTGTGCTTTAAGCATGTTATTTTCAGCACTCACAACAGGCATACTCGTTACAGCCTGCTCAAACTTTTCAGCAGAAATCCCATTTAACTCCATTAGTGTTTTCAAATCTTTAATGTCTAACAGTTTGTTTCTTTCAACATGAATAGCATTAAAAATCTTCTCGGCAATCACATCCGCTTTGCCTGCTTGATCAGCAATAATATAGGCATAGCTTAGGTTGCTCTGCGTTTCTGTAGGAACGCCTCGCAGGAAGTTCACATGGCTTTTTTCAAAGTACGCCCCCTCAGGTAAGTTCTTTTCAATCGCTTTTGCAATTGGCTCAAAGCGGAAACAGTGAGGACAGTAAAAAGAGAAAAACTCGGTAACTTTCTCTGATTTACTCTGTTCGGTTGTTAAGGTCGTGTAGTGCTCACCTTCGGTAAAGTCTGAAGCCATTGCTGCAATAGGCAAAAATAGTGCGACTAATGCGATTCTGAATTTCTTTAGCATGTTACTCTCTCTAATTTTAAGGAAATAGGCTCAAACTTGGTTCATCTAATGCGGCAAATTGCTCTTTTAACGCTAGGATCTGTTGTTCCCAGTATTTGTCTGTCGCAAACCAAGAAAAGTTCCGTTCGAATGCAGGATCCTGCCAGCGCTGTGCCAACCAAGCCATATAATTCACCATTCTCATGGCACGTAGCGGCTCAATTAACGCAAGCTCTTTTGAATCAAACGGCATAAATTCTTCGTAACCCATAAGCAGGGTGTCTAACTGTACCAATTGCTCGTTGCGGTCGCCACTTAACATCATCCACAAGTCTTGTATTGCAGGGCCTTGCTGACAATCGTCAAGATCCACCAACATCAATTGATCTCTAGACCACAATAAATTTCCAGCATGACAATCCCCATGAAGCCGAAGTGTTTTAGTAACTTGATACTTTGAGGTTGCTTTGTTAATAACTTGCTCAAGAATAGTAACAAATGGAGTATGTAGATGACTAGGTACTAGCTGGCTTTTTAGCAGTGTTTGTTGCGCATCAACCAAAAAACGCTGGGTATTGAGCTGTGGTCTATGCTCGAATGCTCGCTCAGCCGACAGACAATGCAAGCGCCCTAGATAGCGACCTAAAATTTCTAAGTGGTCTAGATTATCGAGTTCGAACTGGCGTCCACCAACGCTTGGAAACAACGTATAGCGGTAACCTTCATGAAAGTGCAGACTACGCCCAGCAATAATTAAAGGTGCCACAACTGGCACTTCAGCTTCTTTCGCTGCCAGCGCGAACTCATGCTCTTCAAGAATTTGTTCATCCGTCCAACGCGCTGGGCGGTAAAACTTCACTACATAACGCTTGCCGTCCTCAGCACCAAATTGATAAACACGGTTTTCATAGCTATTCAGGGCCAATAACCCCGTTGTAGGATATATCTCAAGTGCCTCAATCGCATCTAAAATAAGATCCGGTGTCAGTGCGTTAAAACTAAAATCGTTCATAATGTTTATAAAAAAGCGAGGTTTTATACCTCGCTTTTACCTTACTCTATTATCTTCCTTTGAAGAAATTGGTCGGCTGCGCCAGCCGCTCTTCTGGATCTTCTTGGTTAATAAGCACAAACTCAAATTCGGTTACTGGCTTTTTCAAATCATATGGATCAATCACAACAGAGAGTGGCACATCTAATGTCGTGCCTGCAGCTAAGTGCACCTCATGCTTACCGATCACCTGATAATTACTTAGACCCGTTATTGCAATAGAAAATTTCTGCTCAACTTGCGCTTTGTTTATCACTTTCAAGGTATAGGTATTTTCTACCAATCCCTCAATATTGACACGATATAGTTGATTTCTATCCCGAATAATATCAAGATCCATCGGCTTACGCATCGCAATATTCGCAACTAATGCACCAGTGATAACGACCAGGATCATTAAATAACCGATTAATTTACCACGTACTGGTTTGGTCTTTTCGCTAGATGATTCTAAATTGCGCTCTGTAGTGTAAGCAATTAATCCGCGCGGGTAGTTCATCTTATCCATAACACCATCACAGGCATCAATACACGCACCACAGTTGATGCATTCATATTGCAAACCATTACGAATATCGATACCGGTAGGACACACCTGAACACACAGGTTACAATCAATACAATCTCCTAGACCTAGCTCTTTTGGATCTTGCTTGCGTCCTCGAGGACCGCGACTTTCACCTCGTTCGCTATCATAAGCGACGGTAAACGTATCCTTATCAAACATGGCTGATTGGAAGCGAGAGTAAGGACAGATGTGTAAACACATAATTTCCCTCATCCAACCGGCATTACCATAAGTACAAATGGTAAACACGATGATGCTAATGACGGAATAAAAACCTGCTGAAAAAGTAAGTAAATCAGGGAGCAATGAGCGGATCGGGGTAAAGTAACCAACAAAAGTGATTGCGGTATACAGTGAAAAGAGTATCCAGCTACCGTGTTTTGCCGTTTTTCGCCAAAACTTGTCAAAATCCATCGGTCTCTGATCTAGTTTTTTCCGTTGGTTTGCTGTTCCTTCAAATTTTTCTTCAAACCAAATAAAAATAAACGTCCAAACGGTTTGCGGACAGGTGTAGCCGCACCATACCCGGCCATAGAAGGTGGTCACCAAGAACAGAGCAAATGCCGCTATCATCAGAATAAAAGCAAAGATAGTCAGATCTTGTGGCCATAGTGTCATGCCAAAAATATTAAACTTCTGCTCAAAAATATCGAACAACACCGCTTGATGGCCGTGAAAGTTTAACCAAGGTAAAACCATAAATGCCAACATACCAATAAAGCCGATACGCCTTCTTAGCAGTTGATGTAGGCCAGACACCGCCCGGACATATATGCGATTACGAGGATTAAAACGATCGGGCGTAGAGCTATTGAGCGATTTCCCTTCAGTGCCACCAATTGGCTTTTGAATTTTTACTTCAGACGGTATGTTTTTAACCTTGATTCTTTCGTTCTCCATGGAAGCTCCTTAGTGCTTTGGAACGAGATGCACTTGCTACAGTGACCTTGAAAAATACAGGCTAAACTATTGCAATGTGCCCCATGACATAGTTTAGCGCTTACTATTATACGCTTTGAAACCCTATGATTAATAGTAAGTTGAGCTAAAACCCACCATAAATGATGAGAGACCTGTTGCGACCTGACAGACAAGTTTATTACACTAGGAACAAGATTTTTGTTAGCTAGATCAAATCAGCGTCAGATTATGAAAAAATTCTTAGTATTAGCCATTATAGTCGTTGCTCTGTTTACTGTGGATCATCCATTGATTAAAGAGCCAAGAGATAGGTTACTCGGTCAAGGCGTTGAAGTGCTAAGCGAGTCCAGCAAAGTACAACGCAGTACGGCTGCAAGAATCGCCAGAGCCAACGTAGTAAAAGCAATTACCATGACAGATGACGAAAAGCGCTATATTGATGAAGCCCTTGCAACAGATGAAAAAGTAAGGCTTTTCCACCTCAAGTATTGTAAAGAAAACGACTATAACTTGTATTTTTACGGCCCCGATCTCGTCAAAATCTGTGAAATTGCAGAGCAAGCCATTCATGAAGCAAAGGGATTATAATGGACTTTAGTCAATTAAATAAAAAGTCGGCAAAATCCTTTAATGATCAAAAAGCACTCATCAAAAAGCTTAGTCAGGGACGTGTTGTCAATTGCCCAAGCTGTCAGCAACCCATAGCACTCAGTTTAAGCCAATCGACGTCAAATAGAGCTGTGGCGCAATGCCAGCAGGGTTGCACATTTATCGAGTTAGATCTCGCATAAAGGTTATTCAAATAGTCCACTATTCACTGCGGCAACTTCGACTAACTCAGCATAAGATGCGGCAAACTCGTCAGCCAATTGCGCTTGAGTTAGTTGAAACTCGGCCAGTGACTGTCCTATTTTGTCACAGTAAATCGTTAACTGTTGCTCACCAAGTGCAAAGAGCCCTAGTTGTTCTGTGCTCACTTGCAAAGCTTGTTTAATATCGTCGGCGAGCGGACTGGACATCAATTGCTCGTAAAAGGGCGTTGCCGCCATTAAAAATCCTTCGGCCCAATTAATTTTTTGCTCAAGTGGTGTTTCACCATTCCAAGGCAATTGAAATTCTGTTTCGTATACCTGCTCAGAAATCTCATGATGTAAGGCCATCAATGCAAACGCAATACTCTCATCTAATTCTGGATCCGCATTGGTTAAAGTCTTAAGCCACTTATCAACCTCAATACCGTTTGGGTCTATGCAGGTAGCAAATAAATATCCTTGTAAAAAAGCGATATCAATAGAAAGCTTGCGCGCAGAAAAGTAGTTTTCTAAATTCAGCTGATCAGCTGCAGTAAAAGAGAAGTCGTGCATAGTGTTGCCTTGAACTTAGGCGCCGTATCAGCGCCTACAAAAATACTTTTATATTAATAACTAAGCTGAGATTAGATTAATACCAATTAGTCTTAATACTTGCTCAATTTGAAGGAGCAAATCTGACGCTAACTGCGTTAAAAATTTCTCATTTAGAACAACTAAATAGCAAAATTTTCGCCTTGCCTACATGGATGTAGGTACCTTGGCAATAGCAGGACGCGTAAGCGGTGTTATCGACAAGATTTTCTCGCCTCAAAATAGGTCACTTAATTAAGCAAATTGGCATAACTAAAGTCTGATATGACAGAAGTATATTATAAATTTACTGGGTAGCGACCTTCGCCATCCGGTCTACCCAAAAACTTAACCGCATCGTGTACTTCTTTTGGTAGACTTGCATCTGGCTTAATATTACCAGATACGCGAAACTGGAAATTGGCAGCAAGTGTCGCATCAGCCTGTAAGCCCAGACGATTTTCAGGGTCAACAAGCACGGCAATATCTCCTGATTTACAATCGAGCTGGCCACTAAGGTCGCCGATACTAAACCAACCATTCATGCCTTTAACATCAATATTTGGACTACTTATCTCACCATTTAGTCCTTCACAGTATGGTGCACCACTTTGGTACTTTTTCACATTGACGATAACACGCCCTTTGGCATCAACCGGCAATGGCAGGGTTACTTGATCCATAGCCTGCTCAACACTGAAACGAAGTGAGGCATTATTTACCATCACTGATTTACTGACTAAATTCGATGAGAAATTAGCTTTTCCTGAGATCTCATTTTTATCTCTCGCATTACCAAACTGTACATTACCTGCCAGATCACCGAGTAGTAAAGCCGACGGTTCAAGCTCCCACTGAACCTGATTCAATTGAATGTTATTGAATCTCACACCGCTCACTTGACCATGCCAAACAGAACCATTTACTGCACCTAGCTGCAAATTAGCTGGCAATTGACCTTTAAAAACTTGCAGCAACACCGCTGCTGGCATAGTAAAAGCACTAAAAATAATAAATGCGAGTAAAAATATAATGAGTAGAGATAGTGTTTTTTTCATAATTATTTCTCTAAAACCAAGCGACTAACACGCACAAAGCCAGGTAAATTCCCTTGTGTAAGGTCTAGGTTTTCTACTTTTACTCCATGCTTATTTGTCAGTTCATCTATCCAAGCAACAAGTTTATTAAATTCCACATCATCGATGGTTAAACGCAGGCTTTCGCCACTAGGTTGCATTTTACTGATATCGATTTGAAAGCGGCCACGGGTGTTATTGACTATCTGGCTGATATTACCGCCGCTAATCACCTGTGCAGGGCTGTTAGATTTCAGCTTATTCACGCTTTGACCAACCCAATTTACGAGCTCGTGATTACGTTTTAGCTTAGCTTCGGCATCGCTGACAGCCTGATTTAAAGGTTTGAATATACCCATTATCAGAACAAAAACGACAAAAATAACGCCGGCAACGATCAGCAGTTTTTGTTCTTGCTCTTTTAAACCACGCCAATAGTTAACTGCTTGCTGCTTCATGCTGCACCTCGAATACGAATTTCACCCACCACAAAGTCACCATCATTGTTCAGGGCCCCCTGTTCAACGCTTACACCGCGTTGCTCTAAAATTGCTTTGACCTGACCAAATATCTGGAACTCTTTTGCGCGCGCTCTAATTCTGAGTTCATTCCTACGTTTGTCGTAACGTAGCGTTTCAGGAGCGAAAGCATCAACCTCTTCATAAATGGCCACAAAATGATTTGTTAATTCGAGCAAGCCGCCTTGCTCCGTACCAGATAAAGCATCAAGCTCATTTTGGATCTGTTTTTTCAATAAGTGCGGACGCACTACTTTATTTGGAAATGCCTGTTGATACATAGCAACCGCTTGGGTTTCTAGCTGATTAGCTTGATGACTTATTACATACAGTTGAGTGCCTTTAATTGCGATAAAGCTCACTACTGCCACGCTCGCCGCTATTAAGCCACTGCGCCAATCACGCCACCACTGCGGTTGCTTTTTCTTCGCAGCGAACCGACCTTGACGCAAATTAAAATCAATATTTGATAATGATTTCGCGAAGATGGCTAAAGGTAAATCGTAATCTTGTTGTTGCGCAGTGAGCGCTATCGTTTCTGAGAAATCACTTGCAGGGCTAAAATGCGCCAGCTGCTCAACACCCGCAATGGCGAGGTACTCGTTAACCCAGCTAAGTTCAGCAGTGCCAACTTGCCAAGCATTGTGTTTGAATAGCCATTGCTGCCCTAACTGCACGGCACTAGTCATCTCTTCATGAAGCGGCAGACATAAGGCGTCTGGTAGCGCTTTACTTACACTGATCCCTGCGTCATCGAAGGCACTAAACCAGCTTTGTAGCCAACTGCTATCACAAATCGCAACATCGATAGTATGTGTGTCGGCTTTCATACCCGGTTTACCAATTGCGATAAATAGCGCATCGATGTCGGTCGCGACATGTTCCTCAAGCATAAATGGTAAGGCTTGCTCTAGTTTCCTATTCCATTTTGCTGGTAATTCTAGCGTGCGTAACTGCACCGCTGTCGCTGGTAGTAACAAAACAACTGGTCTCGTTTGCGCTTTTTCGGCAAGGCTACCAAGCTGTTCACTCCCTTCTAATTCACCACTGGCAATAATTTGTTGTTGTTCTGTTGACCACACTAACCAGTGTATTGTCGCCTGGTGTGACTGATCCACACGGATCAATAATTGTTCTGTCACTCTACGCCTCCAAATTTACGAGCAAGCACGTACGCTTTACCATCTTTTGTTTCTATAATTGATGTGAGAGAAAAGCGTCGCTCATCAAACACAGCTGTTGCTCGCAACTGAAAATAATTGCTGTTAATCGTAAAAATTTTGGAAGTCTTGTTAGGGTCTTTGACCCCTTGATTCGCGACTTCCGTGTAAAATTCATTGATATCGGTAAAACCTTTTTTCGGCCTTGCAGAAATAATAGCTTCAGCACCTGATTTCGATAAACCAGGCATAAGCGCACTGAGTAAAAGCGCTTGTTCTGGCAATATCGTATTGACGTTTACCGCGAGCTCCTCACTACCGGGGATCACGCAAACATAAGGCTTAATTTTTTCCATCACCAGTGGGTTAAAGCCCTTAATCACTCGTAGCTCACTAACAGACGCCATCAAATTATTAGCCGTTAAATAAGGCGTCTGATTAGACATATACTCGTCTTCTTCTGCCCCTGAGCGGTAAGTAATGCTATCTTCGTCAAGCCAATCGTAGACACTATCAGCAAGGGCTTCCTCGCTTTCGTTACTCGGCAAATCCTCAATATTCTTCAAAAGCTCCAATAGCGCAGCATGGGCTGGGTTAGTATTCTTTCCACCAATCTGCTGACCACCTTGGTTATTTCCATTTGTTTGTGACTTTGCTCTCAAGGCATTCAGGTTTAGGCATGCCTGTAAGTCTGTAACTTTACCGCTCAACGTACCATGGTCAACGGGGTAAGGCACTTCTTCACGAGCCCAAGGCTGGTCTAGATTAACGGTATCAGGATCATCTTTTTTCGCTTGTATCAACGCTCTTTTGACTAATTCCTCAGCACCATAGCTATACCACTTGGCTTGTTGCTGAGTTTGAATATTCGAGGCCTTTTGTACCTGCACCATTAAACTACTCGCCATTTCAGCGGCAATTGTCGCTGCCAATGCAACGATGAAAAGTACGATAACAAGCGCTGCACCTTGCTGCTTCATGGCTGTTGCCCCTTATCATCAGCGACACCACTGCCTGGCGTTAAAAATAAACGGCTTATTGGATCCGAGTCTTTTCTTTGCAACGTCACTTTAATCGCTTTAGGTAACGATTTCGACTTCCAATCAGCTTGCCATTTTAGTTTGTCGTCCAAAAATTCAAACTTTAATTCTTCGACATCTTCCAAGATGACCTGCGCGCGTGGCTCTGTTCCATCTAGCTGATCAACGTATATTCGATAAATACGCTCAAGCTTGTCATCGATAACCCGATAGCCCACTGCCTGCAGTTCAGAGCGAGGCAATAAACTAATAGGGTTAGTCCAACCATCACGAACAAAAGCGATACCATCATATTGGCTCTCAAGCTCATACCGGCCATGGATGATATAAGTTGGGCTAAAATCCCCTGCTTCATTTCTGACTTCTCGCTTAGTGATCTGATTAAAATCCTGATCCATCAAGCGGAAAGTCGTTTGTAGACCTTCAATTTCGGCAATTTTTTCCGCTGATGCAGCTTGGGCCTTCAGCGTTGAATCTAAAATTTGGTGAGTCGCCGTCACCACCACCGCTAAAATAGCCAGTGCCAACAATACTTCTATTAGCGTGAAACCACGCTGAGGTGTATGCACTGTCACTACTTACTCCGGTACATAAAAGTGGTGATGTCATACACTGAGTTTTTGAGTTCAGGTTCGCGGAAAACGTGCACGGTGAGCTTTACAAAGCTAGGATCTGCGGTTTGTTGGATATGCTGTTGCCAATACCAAGTGACCCCGGCCATTTCCTCTTCGCCTTTGTTACCATTCTTCCCATGCCAGTCATCGCCTTGCGCACGCAAAAATACCAAGCGATTTTCTGCCACCCACGACGCATAGGTCTGCTCTTCAAGCGAGCCGATATGGTTTATATGTTCGCTTGTTGCTTGCATTGCAGCAATACCAGCGACAGCACAAATACTGAGCGCAACCATGACTTCAAGTAAGGTAAAGCCCAAGCTTTTTCTAGCGTTCATTCTTCAGGTTCCCGCTTCAGCCCTACTGGTGCCATAAATTCACCTTCGACAAAAAATATTGGCTCTTGAAGCTCTTTATTTTCCACACTTAATCTAAATGCGCTGACTTCACCGGAAGATAAAATAAGTACTTGCGGGATCTTGAGCTTTTTAAGTTCAAGCAAATTGTCGTCGTCGCCGCCACTCATCAACTCTCGCCAATTTGCTTGCTCAAGTAAGTTATCTTGAGACCAAGGCAGATCTTCTAAGATTAATTCCACTTTGTACTGCTCAGGCAGCTCAATTGGTTTGTAGATATCGTCGGCTTCGAAAGTTCGCCACTTCTCACCGTCAAAAACCAAAAACTCAATCACACCTTTATCTAAGTGAAAACCAAGTTCAACCTGATTTAGTACTGCAAATTCTGATGCAAGATTAATCGTCCCCTGCACACGCATAGCCATGGTTTCGAGCTCTTCCTCATCACTATCACTGACGGTATAAGTAATGAGGTTTACTGAAAAAGCAATGATCACCAAGACAATAAGGACTTCTAGTAAACTGAAGCCCTTTACCTTAGCTAATGCCGGTTTATGCAGAGGTGCTAACATAGATTAACGTTCGTCTTCCGTATCCCAGTTACCGATATCATCATCAGTTCCAACTTCGCCATCCGGACCCATTGAAAAGATATCGATTTGGCTCATTTCGCCAGGACTTACTAATTGGTAAGGATTACCCCATGGATCTTCTGGAAGCTTAGAAATAAAGCCACCTTCAGGGAAACGTTTTGGTACCGGGTCAATATTGGTTTGCGTTACCAAAGCTTCCAAGCCTTGCTCTGTAGTTGGATAGCGTTTGTTTTTTAGTTTGTACATCTTCATTGCGTCTTCAATCTGACGAATATCTAGACGTGCCTTTTCTTTTGCTGCTTCTTCTTGTTGACCCATCACGTTAGGCGCAACGATAGATAAGATCATACCGATGATAACAAGTACCACCATCACTTCTAGTAGTGAGAAACCTGATTGTTTTTTCACAATGTTTACCTCAATGCTGTTATTGATGACCATGCAAAAACATGCGATGGCCTTTCCTTTTTGACTACAATCCTACGGCTTTGTTCATCGCCATAATCGGCTGAAGAATCGCCATAACTATAAACAGTACAATAATTGCCATCGTCGCTATCATCGCAGGTTCTAGCAACTTCAGCGAGACATTTACCATACTTTCAAATTCTCTTTCTTGGTTATTCGCTGCACGCTCAAGCATCTGTTCTAATTCACCCGACTTTTCACCGCTGGCAATCATGTGCAGCATCATAGGTGGGAACATTTTGGTCTGTTGCAACGACGCTCTAAGGCTTGCACCTTCACTCACACGAGTCGCCGCTTCTGCAACGGAGGCTTTGATTTTTTCGTTCTCAAGTACTTGGCCTGAGATTTTCATGCCCTCAAGTAGCGGAACAGAACTCGATGAGAGAATACTTAAGGTACGCGCAAATCGTGCAGTATTGACACTGCGAGTTACCTTACCAAGACCTGGTAAACTCAGCAGCTTACTATCATACCAAAAGCGGATCTTAGGTTTTTGTAATGCTTTTTTAATCGCGTAGGTGCCAATGACAACCACTGCCAATGTGATCATCCAGTAGTTTTGTACAAAATTACTGGCAGCCATAACCCACTCTGTTGTCCAAGGCAGTGCTTGCTTAGATTTCTCAAAGGTCTTCAAGATCTTTGGTACTACCGTTCCCAATAGAATGGAAACAATCGCGATAGCAAAGATGACCAAAATAATGGGATACACCATCGCTTGCGTAATTTGGCTGCGCATATGCTGGCGCTGTTCAGTGTAATCGGCCAAGCGATTTAGTACTTCATCTAAGTGCCCTGACTTTTCTCCAGCGGCAACCATTGAGCGGTACAAGTGATCAAATACGTGAGGAAACTCCGACATACCATCTGCAAGTGTATAACCTTCAACGACTTTTGATCTTACCGCCATCAGCATACGCTTTAGTCTTGGCTTTTCGCATTGCTCAGCTACAGCCATCACCGCAGCTTCAACAGGTAAAGAGGATTGGATCAAGGTTGCCAACTGGCGCGTGATCAAGGCAAGATCTGATACCGAGGGACGGTAGCCTTTAAAAAGCGTAAAACCACCACTACTTTGGTTTTTATCTTTCTCCGCAGCAGGCAAAACTTCAAGTGGCATCATGGCTTTTTCTCTTAGCATCTGCCTAACTTGCTTCGCCGTGTCTGCTTCTAAAATTCCTTTCTTCTCTTTGCCTTTACCATCTAAGGCGCGGTATTCAAACGCAGCCATTAGCCTTCCTCACGTGTTACACGCATTACTTCTTCTAAGGTTGTTTGGCCAGCAAGTACTCGCGAACAGCCATCTTGTCGGATGCTTGGCGTACGCTTACGAATATACTTCTCAACCGCCTGCTCACCTTTACCGTTATGAATAAGTTCACGGATGGGCTCATCAACGATGAGAAGCTCATGAATACCCGTACGGCCTTTGTAACCATTGAAATTACACTCTTCACAGCCGACTGCACGGAAGATTTGCGTGCCACTGTCTTTGGCCACACCCAGTAGTTCACATTCTCGTTCATCCGCCAAATGCGCTTCTTTACAGTTAGGGCAAAGTGTTCTTACCAATCGCTGTGACAGCACGCCTAGTAGTGATGAACTTAAAAGGAATGGCTCAACCCCCATATCTTCCATACGCGTGATAGCACCAGCGGCCGTATTCGTATGCAGTGTGGATAATACCAAGTGGCCGGTCAAAGATGCTTGAACACCAATTTGCGCGGTTTCTAAATCTCGGATCTCACCAACCATCACCACATCGGGATCTTGACGTAGGATCGCACGTAAACCTCGAGCGAATGTCATATCCACTTTTGGATTTACTTGTGTTTGGCCAATGCCTGGGATTTCATATTCAATCGGATCTTCAACCGTTAAAATATTGCGATCCTTAGAATTGATTTGTGTCATGCCTGCGTACAAGGTCGTACTCTTACCTGAGCCCGTTGGACCGGTAACCAGTATGATGCCGTGAGGCTTGGCTATGATCTCTGCAAACGCATCGCGGTTTGCTTGGGTCATGCCCAAATCTTCGAGATCTAATCGCGCATTATTTTTGTCTAGTAGACGCAGCACCACTCGCTCACCAAAGCTTGATGGCATCGTCGATACACGCACATCCACGGCTCGCCCCGCAATCCGCAGACTAATACGGCCATCCTGCGGCACACGTTTTTCTGCGATGTCGAGCTTAGCCATTACTTTGATACGAGAAACTAATAATGAAGACAATTTACGGTTTGGCTTCAAGACTTCTTTCAGTACACCATCAACCCTAAAGCGAATAACTAGTTCTTGCTCGAATGTTTCGATATGAATATCCGATGCACCTTCTTTTATCGCTTCACTCAACATGGCATTAATTAGCTTGATGATAGGCGCATCATCATCCGCGGCAAGCAGGTCTTCTGTTTGTGGCAATTCTTCAGCAAGCGAGAACAAGTCCATCTCGTTGCCGATGTCTTCCATCATCTGTTGTGTTTCAGAGCTGTCTCTTTGATAAGACGCCTCAAGCATATGCTCAAAGCGTTCTTCATCTAAAGCTTCGAGATGTAATGTCTTTCCTGCAACTCGGCGTACCTCCATCAACGTTTCAAGATCGAGCGTACCTTTGTGAAAGAGCTTAGCCTGATCGCCATCAGGGCTGAGTAACACCCCTTTGCGACGTGCAAACGAAAATGGCAAACGTAAAGTGATTGCTGGGACGGGCGGCATTTCAGCCACCTCACCTAGTATTGGCTCAGCGCTTTGCAGCTGCGCTGCCATCTCTTCAGCTTCAGCTCCTAAATCCGGCGTGACTTTCTCATCAATCATTTTCACGCTCTTTTTTGTTTTGTTCTTTTAAGAACTCTTCATACGTAGGAGGCAGAGTAAGCTTATCATCCCACTTAGGTAAGATTGGCGTGTCTTCAAATGGCATTAGCTCAATGCCATCTTCTCTTTGTTTATGCTGCTCACCACGGATAAAGTTATATTTTGAATGGCTAATTTCATTCATACTGCGGCTATCACGTACAATAGTCGGACGAATGAATACTAATAGATTGCGTTTTTCCTTTTTAGTCCCTGTTGATCTAAATAGGTGACCTAATATTGGAATGTCACCCAATAGTGGTACTTTAGATACACTTTCTTGAACGGTTTCATCAATCAGACCACCTAAGATAACCATGCCGCCATCATCAGCGATAACCGTGGTATTGATAGCACGTTTAGCCACTCGAATATCCACCGACGTCGCACCTTTCACGCTTGATACTTCTTGTTCTATCGTCAGTTGAACCGCTGTGCCATCGTTAATCTGAGGGGTTACTTTTAATTTAATACCCACTTCTTGGCGGTCTACCGTTTGGAACGGGTTTGAATTATTGTCGTTCGCCGTTGAACCCGTAACAATTGGCACTTCTTCACCGACGATCATGGACGCTTCTTCGTTATCCATAGTCGTAACCGATGGCGTGGCAAGAATATTTGAGTTGGTATCAGTAGTTACCGCTTGAATGATTGCACCCCAATCATTCTTGACAATACCTGCGGCTAACCCATTAATACCGCCTAGAACTTTGGCAAGCCCAGTCAAATCGCCCTTAACAGTCTCATCATATTCTGTTGTTTTTCCAGATTCTGTACCTGTTATATTTTTAGTGACTGTTTTGTCACGAGCTTGCTCAGCAGCAACCGCTATGGATCCAATTGGTGCAGTTGTACCGTCATTAAACTGTAGCATACCGCCTTTTTCAGAGATCCATTGTAAGCCAAGGTTAATACCATCGGCTTCAGAAACCTCAACAACAATCGCTTCAACCAATACTTGGGCACGACGGATATCCAGTTTTTTAATAACTTGACTCAGTGAACGCATAGTGTCTGGCTGCGCCGTTATCACCAATGAGTTTGAGTCTTCATGCGCCTCAATGCTGGTTTCATTTTTGCTACTACTGCGAGTTCTTGCTTGCTGACCTGCGGCTTGCTCTTCTTCAATCGATTTACTCACGCCTTGAAGAACCTTAACCAGATCTTCAGCTTTTGCGTAATTCAGATAGAAGACCTGAGTATTGCCTTGGGATTGCAACTCGTCGTCTAAACGCTTTATAAGCTCAGCAGCTCGGCTACGCGCCTGTGACTCGCCGCTGACAATGACGCTATTAGTGCGGGTATCTGACACAATTTTCGGGATAAGGAAGTCTGGTACACCGCCTTTCCCTGAGTCTTGAAAAATCTTTTCAACGACTTTAACAACATCTTCAGCAGTGGCATGCTTCAGCTTAACGATATCAACACGTTTATCACCTGCTTGGTCAACCGTTTTGATTATATCAACTAGGCGATTCACCGAGGACGCGTGGCCAGTTAGCATCATCACGTTTGCTGAATTTAGATTGGTTACGTGACCACCATCTTTTTGGTCACTGAACTGACGAATAAGTGGACCAAGCTCTTGCACGCTAACGTTCTTCACGCGAACAACGCGTGTTACCATTACGTCACCATTACCTAGCTCTTCACCAGATACCAAAGGTACATTTGACTTTTTACCATCAGAACTACGAACTACCTTAAGCACACCGCTATCCATTTCAATAACAGAATAACCATACACTTCCAGCACGTTTAAAAAGAACTGATAATAAAGCTTTTCATCCATCAACTCATAACTGCGAACATTGATATTACCGCGCACGTTAGGGTCTATGATGATAGTTTTATTCAGCTTATCACTAACGATATTAATGAATTCATTAATATCGGTACCTTTGAAGTTCGCGGCATATTCAACCGCAGAAACAGAAAGTGAAATACCAGCAGCAATCAAGAGCGTTGCATACTTAGCTAACCCTTTTTTGGTTTTTGTGAGGTGTAGCTTTTTACCCATTATTCTAAAACTCCAAAATTAGTAACTTTACAGGCTAAACTGCACATCCATCACTTGACCGTCTCGCTCAATCGTGATGTTCGCATCTGTGCTCGTTCTAAGTTCATTAATAGCTGACATAGCCTGTTTCATATCCGTGAGCTGAAACCCATTAATTGCGATTGCTAAATCATTCGCTTTAAGCCCCACCTGTTCGAACAATTCAGGATCCTTTCCAGGTGAGAGACGATAGCCAATAACTTCGCCGTTACGCTGTTCCGGAGCAATCTTAATATAATCAAATAATTTACCTGGATCGCTGAGCAATTCCTGGCGACGATTTGCTAGTTCATTTCGAGATGGGGTTGGTGAAGCTGTGCTGTTGACGATTTTCTTTGACTTTGTTGGCATCGCCACAGTGCGACTAAACTCTATACCATCTAACATCAGCGTTTCAAAACGCCCACTGACATCCAAAATCACACGATCAGGTAACACTCGGGCAAGCTTAGCGCGAGTGCCTGTGATTGGTGCATCAACTGAGTAGGTCTCCTGGCGACCCTGAGACTCGATAATAGCAAGACCCGCACCATCATCTTGGCTTACCGCTACGATACCGGTTAGCCTAACGTTAAGCGTTGTTTCTGGTGCATCAGAAACCACGGGCTGTGGTTTGGTATCAGGCTTAGCATTTGCCTCACCAAACAAATTTTGAGCGACAATTCCTTGGCTTGTGATACCGCTACTTGATTGACTATACAGTTGTGATGCTGGAAGCAAGGGTTGTGTTTGTGGCACTGGCCATAACAACCAAAATAATTGCGAAAAGAGAAACGCAACGTAAACAACCGACAGGACAACAATGATACGACTCAATTTTGCGTGAGGCAAACCAAGCCAAAACTTCTGAAGCTGTTGTAACTGTAATTCCATATAATACTTTTCTTATTTTCTTGAACGCCCCAGTGTACCGCCTCGAAATTTTTTCAACAAGCGTGCATTTGTTAAACTTTTAATTAAATAGGTACACCGTAGGCCAATTAACTGAATCTAAACTTAACCTTGGAACATAGACACACATATTAGTTCATTTTTTAGGTAAAGTGCGATTAACTCACAAGTTTAGTGCCTGTCATCTACTTTGTTTGCATAACGAAATATGCTAAATTTGTTAGGTTAAATTTCACACTAGCAAATAGTTAACGAATTGTGACAAAACTCCAACAGGAAAACAACCAATCTGAACAGAAAGTTCGTATTGATAAGTGGTTATGGGCTGCTCGCTTTTACAAAACACGAGCGCTTGCTCGCGATATGGTCCAAGGTGGCAAAGTACATTACAACGGTCAACGCTGTAAACCAAGTAAAACGGTTGAAGTCGGCGCGGTAGTGAAATTAGCCCAAGGATATGAAGAGAAAGAAGTAACCATACTCAAAATCATGGAAAAGCGACAAGCGGCTCCAATTGCTCAAACTCTTTATGAAGAGTCTGAAGCAAGCATTGAAAAACGAACGCAAAACGCGTTGGCGCGCCAAAACAATAGCTTGTTTGCGCCTCGTCCTGCCACTAAGCCGGACAAGAAACAACGCCGTGAATTACTTAAATTGAAATCAAACTAGGATTTTCATTGATGCAGACTGATTTACTTCATCGTTATATTTTTGACAAGCTAGACGTACGTGGTGAGCTTGTACAAATAGAACAGACTTTTACTGACATCATTAGCGGTCACAACTACCCAGAGCCTGTGCAACACCTATTAGGCGAGTTATTGGTTGCAACCAGTTTACTGACCGCTACGTTAAAATTTGAAGGTGACATTGCGGTTCAGCTCCAAGGTGATGGTCCAGTAAAATATGCGGTGATCAATGGTAATCACAAACAACAGATGCGTGGCGTGGCAAGGCTGCAATCTGAGGTTTTGGGATCATCTATACCTGAGCTCATGGGCAAAGGGTATATGGTTATCACCATTACACCGACAAAAGGCGAACGCTATCAAGGCATAGTTCCCCTTTCTAAAGAATCACTTGCCGAATGTTTAGAAGAATACTTCGAGCAATCTGAGCAATTGAAAACCCGTTTATGGTTCGCAACAAGCCTAGTCGGCGATAAAGTGAAAGCGGCAGGTCTATTTTTACAAGTACTGCCCGTCAATAAAGAAAAGTCTGTTGCCGATTTCCAACATCTTGAAGCACTAAGCGACACGATTAAAGATGAAGAGCTACTAGATTTAGACGCCAATACCGTACTAACTAGACTGTATCACGAAGACAATCCTCAACTTTTTGAACCGCAAGCTATCTCGTTTGTATGTGGATGTAGCCGAGAAAAAACCGAGAATGCGCTGGCCAATGTCGGACTAGAAGCCTTGATGGAAGACTTGCAAAAACACGGCGAGGTCAATATTAGCTGTCATTACTGCTTGAAAAACTACGTTTTTAACGAGCAAGATATTAAATCGTTATTTAATTAAGTTGCGCTTTAGCCCTTAATTACAAAATGAAACCGCCATTTTTGGCGGTTTTTTTATGGCTATTGGGTGATACCGGTGTCATAAAACATACAAAAGTTATGACACCGGTATCATTGAAATTATTCAAGTTTTTTGACGTTTTTATGTAATTTTAAGCACTCTAAAGGCTCGAATATCTCAATTTCATCTGTTACTATAAATTTAGCTAAGGGCAAGAGTACCCCAGAGCTATCCCGTTCAACTCTCACTTTTTAGGTATAAACATGACTTCAAGCGCTACTCGTTTTGTCGATTTAACCGCAGCTGAACTTGTCGAACACGCTATCCGTCGTGGCGAGGGCACTTTAGCCGCAAATGGAGCTTTTGTTGCAAAAACTGGTCGTCGTACTGGACGTTCACCAAACGACCGTTTCATCGTAAAAGAATCAAGCACAGAAAATGACATCCAATGGGGTAACGTAAACCGCCCATTCGAAGGTGCTAAGTTTGATGCTTTATGGGCTCGCGTAGAAGCGCACGTTCTTGAAAATGACCACTTCGTCTCTCACTTAGAAGTCGGTGCGGATCCAGAGCACTATTTACCAGTCGTTGTAACGACTGAAACTGCTTGGCACCACATTTTCGCTAAAAACATGTTTATCGAACCTAACTCTTATAACAAAACTGATTTACCTGAATGGCAGGTGATGAACGTTCCTTCTTTTGTTTGTGATCCTGAGCGTGATGGTACAAACAGCGATGGTACCGTTATCATCAACTTTGCACAGCGCAAAGTGCTTATCGCAGGTATGCATTACGCCGGTGAAATGAAGAAGTCGATGTTCTCTGTACAGAACTTCTTACTACCAGCAAAAGGTGTGCTACCTATGCACTGTAGTGCAAACGTTGGCGAAGCTGGTGACACAACGTTATTCTTTGGTCTATCAGGAACAGGTAAAACTACGCTTTCTGCGGATCCTAAGCGTTTTCTTATCGGTGATGATGAGCACGGTTGGGCACCTGGTAGCGTATTCAACATTGAAGGCGGTTGTTATGCGAAATGTATCGACCTGTCACAAAAGAACGAGCCTGTTATTTGGGATGCAATCCGTTTTGGTACTATTTTAGAAAACGTCGTGCTAGATGAAACGCGTACTCCTGATTATACCGATTCAAGCTTAACGCAAAATACGCGTGCAGCTTACCCTCTTGAGCATGTTGAAAAGCGTAAAGTTGAAAACCGCGCGGGCGAGCCTCGTGCAGTTGTATTCTTAACTTGTGACGTGAGCGGCGTATTACCTCCAGTTTCAATCCTAAGCGAAGAAGCTGCGGCTTATCACTTCCTTAGTGGCTACACAGCGAAAGTAGGCTCAACTGAGATTGGTTCAACTTCTGATATCGAATCAACTTTCTCAACTTGTTTTGGTGCTCCTTTCTTCCCGCGTCCAGCAGGCGTGTACGCTGAGCTACTAATGAAACGCGTGCGTGAGTTTGGCGCTAAAGTTTACCTAGTAAACACAGGTTGGACTGGTGGTCCTTATGGCATTGGTAAGCGTTTTGACATTCCAACAACTCGCGCCGTGATTGATGCAATCGTAAACGATACATTAGAGGGCGTTGAGACACAGCACATTGAGGCACTAAATTTAGATGTACCAGTGGCAGTGGAAGGTGTTGATAGCAAGCTACTTAATCCGGTAAATACATGGCAAGATCAGGCTAAGTATGCGGAATATGCAGCTAAACTTGCGGCTGACTTCAAAGAAAACTTCGCTAAATACGATGTTTCTGAAGCAATCAAAGCAGCAGGCCCTCGCGGCTAACCTAAGAAAGATTCCTTTATCAAAAGCGCCCCTTGTTTGGGCGTTTTTTTGTGCCTAATTTTTTACACATGAATATCTTTCAACAAACTTATTATTAACATCTAGGTACATACATGCTTATATATTGCTGATTATTTAAACAGCACGTATAAGGAAAACCATGAAATTACAATTAAAAAAGAAACAACTAAAATCGCTGCAAGCGAAAGATCTAAACAATCAGGCGACCAGAAAAATTGCTGCCGCGGGCGCGACTTTTGGCTCTAGAGTTGATTGTGGCAGTTGGCAAATTTGTGATACTCACGTTGCAATTTGTGAGTCAATGGGACTTTGTCGTTCAGTAGATATCTGCTAATAACGCGATAACCAAGTCCTTTAATAGGGCGAAAACTCGCCCTATTACGACGTACTCCAAAGCTTATTTAGCACCAACTTTTTAAAGGTTAATACAAATTGTTTCATTGTGATTGGAATGATAGCCACAAGCGCAATTCCCTTATCAAAGTCAGGATTAACACAACAGTAAAGTGCAATCTCAGTTTTGCTGCTTTCTCTAAAGCGTGTAATTTCAGCCTCGCTGTAATTGGTTTTGCGTCCAACAGCTTTCAAACACCTTAGGCCATTATAAGGGCTTACCAAGCCAACTGGATTGATGGTGTCATAGAGAATTGCTATCGCGCTATTTTGAGACAAGCTATTCGGATAAACTTCGGCGATATTTTTTGCCATGGCCCTGAACATGGCGGGACTGAGCATGGTATCTGCATATAACAGTTTTCTACGTGGGTTACGTATATAACGTTTTAATACCTCGATAAGAGAAAACCTAAAGGTACTGTTTTTCCCTCTAAAGTCAGGCAAAAAAGCAGCTGAAGCGCCAACAATGCAAACATCCTTGTTGCTATCATCAAAGGTCAATAAGCAATAGCCGACAATGTCACCGCCTGATAAAAACAACCGGAGTCTGCGCTTTGTGCTTTCGCCTTTTTCAAAGTACAAAGCAAAGTAATGCTCTACCTCGACATTGGAAAAGCTTGTCGCTATCACTCGCTTCAATTGGTTTAAATACTGTGTATCTAACACTCCCTTTTGATAGCTTAAATCCCTATGCTTTATTGTGCTCAACTTGCTCGCCTACCCTATTGAAAATCATGCTTCCTCAAGCTTTCCCCGATAAGCTGGCAAAGAAACCTCCGCGATCAGACCACCACCATCTCGATTTCGTAGTCTTACTTTACCGCCGTGTGTGGTCACGATACGTTTGATAATGGCAAGCCCTAAACCACTCCCCTCACTCCCTCTAGCCTGATCTCCCTGTTTAAATGGTTCGAATACAGACTCTAACTCTGACTCAGGGATACCTGGTCCTCTGTCCATTACTTTTACGATAACAGCACGGTGCTTGGGGCTGTATTCTGTCGTCACCTCAATATCTTGTTCAGAATAACGGATTGCATTTTCAATCATGTTAGTAAACACCCGCTTTAACGCGACGGCATTCATCATCACCGCAGGTAAGTATTCCTCTGCTTGCAAGTGAATTGGTCGCTGATGCTGCTGCTCTGCATGAACGACTTCTTCAATAACCGTGTTAACGTCATCAGCCGACATTTCTGCACCGTTGTGATGACGGAGATATTCGATGAATTGGTCAATAATCGCATTCATGTCTTCAATATCGTCGATTATTCCCTCGCGCAGATAGTCTTCTTCATCCGACATCATTTCAGTTGCTAGACGAATTCGGGTTAAGGGTGTACGTAAATCGTGTGAAACACCAGCCATTAACAATCGCCTATCACTTTCTAGGTCTGCGATCCCCTTAGACATTTTATTAAACGCCCGAGTCACCTCTATGACTTCCGTGGACCCTTCTTCAACAAGCCGGGTTGAAAAGTCCCCGACCCCTACTCGACTAGCAGCAATTTGTAGTGATTTTAGCGGTTTGTTGAGATGCCTAGCAAAAAGCCACCCTCCTAACACACTTAAAAAACCAATACTGGAGAGGTAAAAAACTAAAAACTCCATTTTTGTTTCACTGAGTCCGCTAAGCGGTACTCTTACCCAATACCCTGGCGCTTGCGGTGCTTCGACCCAATAAACAACCGGATCTCCTTGGCTTATCCTGACTCGCGCAGAACCATTAAGTTGCTCCGACATACTACGAGACAGCAATGTATATTCTTTGGCCTGCCCCAGCCCATTTACATAGGCCTCTCTTTGTGTCATCACCTCAATGCCGGTTATCTCAAAAAATTTGCGAGATAGTGTATTGTCCACTTCAACACCATCTTCCCAATCAATGAAGACCGTTTTAACCTGCTTAGCGAGCATCAGATTCACTTGTTCAAAGGTTGGTTTGAAGACGTATAAGGTAACGGTAATGTAAGACACGACTTGATTTATCAATAGTAACGCGCCGACAAAGAAGACGGTTTGCCCGAATGCACTACGAGGTAACATGCTGGCTACTTCACGCCGTCAGGCACAAATACGTACCCAAGACCCCACACCGTTTGTATATAGCGAGGATTAGAGGCGTCATCTTCAATCATACGACGTAAGCGCGAAACCTGAACGTCAATGCTACGCTCAAGTGCGCTATAATCACGCCCTCTAGCAAGGTTCATTAACTTATCTCGACTAAGCGGCTCGCGAGGGTGACTCACCAGTGCTTTAAGTACCGCAAACTCACCTGAGGTAAGTGAAATTGTCGCTTCTCCATGTTGCATCTCTCGCGTCGCTAAATTAAGGGTAAAGTTACCAAAGCTCACTTCATTTTCTTCTGCCGCAGGCGCACCTGGTACTTCTTTGGCACGACGACGAAGAATGGCTTTTATTCGCGCCAGCAGTTCTCTTGGGTTGAATGGTTTTGGAATGTAATCATCCGCGCCAAGCTCAAGGCCAATAATACGGTCAACTTCGTCACCTTTCGCCGTCAACATAACAATTGGGATCTCATTCTCTTTTTGTCTTAAACGACGACAGATGGAAAGGCCATCTTCTCCAGGAAGCATCAAATCTAACACCATTAAGTGAAAGTTTTCGCGTTCAAGTAGTCTATCCATTTGTTCAGAATTGGCTGCGCTGCGGACGATAAATCCCTGCTCAACGAGATAACGCTCTAAAAGACTGCGTAAACGCATATCGTCATCAACTACGAGCACTTTGGTGGTTTCATTTCCCATTTATATTTCTTCTATTTATTAATTTACTAAAGCTTGCTGATCTGCGACATTTCGTGCACAAATCATCATCCTGTTCATTTAACGCTCATGGCGATAATGGACCATGATATTATTATGCTTAAATATAATTGAATTTGGTGCTTTTCGACACCATACATTGATACTAGATTGTTACCGAACATTACAAGGGTTTAACCCAAAATACCTGAGAAACATGAAAACGAATTTGATCACGCCCGAAGGATACCGCCAACTGCAGCAAGAACATGATCATCTGTGGTTTGAAAAGCGCCCAGAGATCACCAAAATTGTGAATTGGGCAGCGAGTTTAGGCGATCGCTCCGAAAATGCCGACTACACCTTCAATAAACGTTTATTAAGGCAAATAGATAGACGGGTGCGCTTTTTACGAAAGCGTATGCCCGAACTAAAAGTCGTGGAATACAGTCCCGAACAAGAAGGTAAAGTATTTTTTGGCGCTTGGGTAGAAGTAGAAAGCGAAGAAGGCGAGGTTCGTGCATTTCGGATTGTTGGACCTGATGAAATATACGAACGCAATGACTACATCTCCATCGATGCGCCAATGGCAAGGGCCTTACTAAGCAAACAAGTCGATGATGAAATTACGGTCACCACACCGCACGGCCGAAGACTTTGGTATATCAACCAAATCGAATATCGCAGAAACACCGAACAATGATAACATTGAGCTAAATTTTGTTTGCCCAAGATGAGTATTATCTAGGCAACACAGACCGATTAAGAAGAGTATAAGGATTTTGCATGAGCAATATCACACAACGTTTAGCAACTGAGCTTAACGCCAGAGAACAGCAAGTTAATGCTGCTATTAGTTTGCTAGACGAAGGGGCAACCGTTCCATTTATTGCACGTTACCGTAAAGAGGTAACGGGTGGCTTAGATGACACTCAACTGCGTTTGCTTGAGCAAAGGTTAGGTTACTTACGAGAGCTTGATGAACGTCGCGAGTTTATTTTAAAAACCATCGATGAACAGGGTAAACTCACTGCTGAGTTAAGTGCAGAAATACAAGCCGCTGACAGCAAAACCGTACTCGAAGATTTATATCTCCCATACAAACCAAAGCGCAGAACAAAAGGCCAAATCGCAATAGAAGCAGGTTTGGAACCCTTAGCTGACGCTTTATTTGCAGATCCAACGTTAGACCCAGAACAACAAGCGACTCCTTTCATTGATGAGAACAAAGGCGTTGCAGACAGCAAAGCAGCTTTAGATGGCGCTAAATTCATTCTCATGGAGCGTTTTGCAGAAGACGCTAAACTACTTGCTAAACTCCGTGCACACCTTAAAGACAACGCGCAAATCGAAGCAAGAGTCATTGCAGGTAAAGAAGAAGCTGGAAGCAAATACCGTGACTACTTTGAACATAATGAGCTACTAAGTAAAATTCCATCACACCGCGCGCTGGCGATGCTAAGAGCACGTAACGAAGGCTTTTTGCAGTTATCTATCAATCCGGAACCAAGCGCAGAGGACCCTGCTCAATTTTGTGCACAGATCATTGCTGATCATTACCGCCTAGCCGTCTCTGGTAAAGCTGCCAGTGATTGGTTAATGGGTGTGGTCCAGTGGGCATGGAAGATTAAAATCGCCCTGCACTTGGAAAACGAGTTCTTAGGGTCAATGCGTGAAAAGTCAGAGCTAGACGCTATCGAAGTTTTCGCGAAAAACCTAAAAGATCTGCTGATGGCTGCGCCTGCTGGTGCAAAAGTGACAATGGGTATTGATCCGGGATTACGTACTGGGTGTAAAGTCGCCATTGTCGATGCCACAGGTAAACTGATTGCAACCAGTACTATCCACCCTCATGCCCCTCAAAACCAGTGGGATAAGTCGCTGAAGACACTAGAGCAAATGTGCCGCCAATACAAAGTTGAGCTTATTGCTATCGGTAACGGGACTGCGTCTCGCGAAACCGACAAACTGGCCGCAGAACTGCTAAAAAGCGCTACCGAATTAAAGCTCAACAAAATCATGGTGAGTGAAGCTGGCGCATCGGTGTACTCAGCCTCTGAATTTGCCGCAAACGAATTTCCAGATCTTGATGTATCTCTACGTGGTGCAGTTTCTATCGCAAGAAGATTACAAGATCCGTTAGCAGAGCTTGTGAAAATCGAACCTAAATCAATCGGTGTTGGTCAATATCAGCATGATGTTTCTCAAAGCCAGTTAGGACAAACGCTAACTGCTGTGGTCGAAGACTGCGTAAACTCAGTAGGTGTCGATGTGAACACGGCATCGATACCATTATTAACGCGCGTCTCGGGTTTGAATAAAACATTAGCCAGCAATATCGTAAAATACCGCGACGATAATGGCTCTTTCACGGATCGCAAAGCGCTTAAAAAAGTTGAGCGATTAGGACCTAAAGCATTTGAACAAGCAGCTGGTTTCTTACGTATCGCCAATGGCGACGATCCACTGGATGCATCAGCAGTGCATCCTGAAGCTTACCCTGTTGTCAAAGCGATTTGTAAAAAACAAAATCTAGAAGTGAATACCCTTATCGGTAATCGCGAAGTCTTGAATGGCCTTGTGGCAAATGACTATGTAGATGATAAGTTTGGGGTACCAACGGTCACTGATATTATCAAAGAATTAGATAAGCCAGGCCGAGATCCTCGCCCAGAATTTAAAACGGCGCAGTTTAAAGCTGGTGTTGAGACAATCACAGATCTTAAAGTCGGTATGATTTTAGAAGGTGTGGTCTCTAATGTTGCCAATTTTGGGGCTTTTGTGGATGTAGGTGTACATCAAGATGGACTTGTTCACATTTCAGCACTCACGGATAAGTTTATTTCCGATCCGCGTGAAGTCGTTAAAGCGGGAGATATCGTTAAGGTCAAAGTGATTGAGGTTGATGTGCCTCGTAAACGCATTAGCTTTACCATGCGCTTAAACGATGAAATATCTCAAGCTCCAGCGCAAAAACAGAACGCTAAGCCGCACAAAGGAAAACCTGCGCCTAAGTCTTCTAAGCCAAAGTCACGAGATGCAGGTAACGCCGCGATGGGCAATGCGTTTGCTGAAGCCTTCGCAAAGCTGAAGAAGTAATCTCAATAACCTGAACTTGGGATAAGAAGTAAGTTCATCCACTAAACTCACTAAGTTCAAAAGCGTTATATCGCTCTAGCCAGGAGTTATTTCTTAATACAAGGCAAATTTAACGCAATAGTAAGGGATAACAGCTGCTAGAGAACAAGTTGTTATCCCGAGTTCAGGTTCAAAAGTGCAATTAACAAAGAAAAGCGCGGCCTTGGTCGCGCTTTTCGTTTGTCGGGGGTTTTAACTCGTTTTCACTGCAATGACCCGCGGAGGAGAAGGCCAATACCTACGGTTAAATTTGCACTGATAGCGATGCGGGTTGGTTAGGCATCGCTACATGTTGATAAAAGTTTGAGATCCTGAGCGATCTTGCTTGGATTTCAGGGTCAGCTTCAATTGGCATCGCAACAGCGTAAGGATCTGCATCCTGCTTCAGCTTGGCTTGTTCTTCTTCACTCTCTGCCTTTGCCTGTTCACCACTCAAGCGGCGAGTTTGGATGTTTTGCACCCGCTTGCTATCACTTTGCTCTTCACCACTGATAGAAGCTTTTGCCAACTCAGCCTGCGCCGCCGAGAGTTTTTGAGTCGCATCTGCTGCGATGGCTCTGTCAGCGCCAGATGGCTCTGCTGGTGCTAACGCTGCCGCTCTCACCGTTTGCATTTTTTCAATCGTGCCCTGCGGATCACCTTCAAGCGGCGCAACGTCGATCATCACCTCACCGCCAATAGCGTAGTTATTGCCATCAGGACCGCGCTGATATTCATAACTCGGTGATCCGGCATATTGCCCGCCTACTCTGGCATGAGCCTGCTCATGTAATCTTACTTCTCTATCTCGAGATTTTAATTCTTGAACGACCTGCTCATCTTGCTCTGTTTGTTGCTGCTCTTGTTCATTCTTTTCTTTTTCTTGGCCTTCGCCTTTTTCACCTTGCTCTTTGCCTTGAATGGTTTTGCTTTGCTCTGTTTTACCATCAGAACCGTAAACTTTTGCATCGTCTACGTTAGAAGAGCGGCCTTTTTCAGAATCGGAAAGGTTGCGGTTTTCGGTAAATGAGGGATTAGTTGGTGCAGGTTTTGGGATCGCTTCACGCAGCTGGTTATCGCGTACAACCGTTTCGGTGTACACGTTGGCAGTGTTTAAATTCATCGCCGGTGGTGGCGTTACTATGTTCATTACACTTTAATATCAATCAACGTACCTAGCACTTCATCTGCAGTGCGAATAGTTTGCACATTGGCTTTCGCGTTAAACTCTTCAACTTTTAAGGCTACCACTGATTCGGTCAAGCTTGGGGTTTCGCTCACAGGAGCTGTCACAGCTTCACCGGCACTGGCACCTTGCAACTGCCGCCCAGATGCACGTTCAGAATCGCTTTGTTGATCGATGGCAGCGCGGTTAATATCAGCACTTGCTTGGGCAATCCCCTGAGCTGCGCGGTTATAACCGTCGATTCCATTATTTAACACATCACCTATTGGCATATTCGCACCTAGATAAACCTTTTCTTACTGACTAATTATTGCGCAAAATATCAACAAAGAAAAGTAAAAGCGGCAATTTTTTGCCGCTTTATTATTCCAAATATCTAAATAATTGATTTAAGGAGTGATAAAAAGGCTTCTTTATGAGAGATAAAAGGCGCATGAGAGGCTTTTGCAAGCGTATGAGCCTTAAAATTTGGATTGAGTACCTGCATTTTCTCTACAGCCGCTTGTGGCACAAGAGAGTCTAAACGGCCGAATATGCCTATTGTGGGGAGTTGCAGCCGTGAAAATTCATCACGTAAGTCCTGCAATTTCAATATCTCCAGTCCACCAGCTAGTGCTTTCGCCTCCGCTTCCGGCAGTGTGCCTAGTAGCGCTTTGAGTTGTTTTATGTCTTCTCTGGCATGTTCACTGCCCATCGCTTGAATAGCTAAAAACCTTTCTATCGTTTTTGCGCTATTGGTTTGCAGTTGAGTCTCAAAGTTGTTTAGCACCTTAGGGGCTATTCCGGGCCAATCAGCTTGCTCACAAAAAAATGGCGTTGAAGCGACCAAAATAACCTTGCTAACTCTGTCTGGAAAATGAGCAGCTAAATACAATGCAAATAAGCCCCCCAAAGACCAGCCTATCAACACGCTTTGTGGCATCAGCTGCTCAGCAATAAGTAAAGCGTTACGCTCAAGAGAATAATCGCCCTCGGCGCTTGGTGTGCCACCAAATCCAGGAAGATTGACCGCTTTAATTACTGTTGTAGGTGCTAAAGCTTCCTCGCATAACTGCCACACCGCTTTGTTCATCCCCCAACCATGGAGCAGCACAACTTCATTTTGCATTTATCTGTTCTCTATACCAAACTTGACGCCATGATAGCTAACCCGGGATGGAAAGCAATGATCCAACTTAATCGGTTATTACCTAAAAAGTGGTGTCAGCCTTGTGTATGTTGTGAACAACGCACAACAGAAACCTTGCTTTGTCCACACTGCTTACACGCCTGCTTAGACTTTATGGATCAAGAGATTAATCTACTTAATTACCCCAATATTCAACGCATGGTTAGCCTTGAAGACTGCGATGGGTTAACCGTGGCGAGTTGGTACCGTACGCCTATAAACACATGGTTGCAAGGAGTAAAGTTTAACCACAGCAAAGCGTATCAATGTGCCTTAAATCTGCTGGCTCAAACACTATGGCAGCGCTTCGGTGAAGAAAATGGCTTCCCTGTAGACCTTGTTTGTTGTTTGCCACTACACCGAAGACGGTTAATCCGACGAGGTTACAATCAAGTTGAGCAAATTTGGCAAGGGCTACCACTCACCCAGACAATACTGAAAAGAACAAAGCACACCAAGCCGCAATCTGAGCTGACCAAGGCTAAACGAAAACGTAACTTAAACAATGCCTTTGTGCTCAGCCAACCTGTTGAAGGAAAAAATATCGTATTACTTGAGGATGTGATCACAACGGGCGCGACCATGAATGCAGCGGCAAAAGTGTGTAAACAAAACGGGGCAAAAATGGTGTGGGCGATGGCTATCAGCCTCACACCATTCGACGCTTAAAAGCGTATTATTTGCTTGATATCACGACAATAGATATCAATCAAATCGCTAGAAATCTCGCTGCACAGATAAGCTGTTCTGGACCTTATATGCCGTGCGCAAAGAACAACGCGTTATTTAGCAGTCGGCTAGAACCGAACCAAAAGCCACGAAATACCGGATTGTCAGTCATTCCTACAGCCACTCCACGTCCAGACTTTGACGCAATCAAGACAGAAGAACCTGCGATCTGTTCAACGTTAATATTATCAGCATACCCTGCCAATAAAGGCTTTTTAGTATACGTCAACGACTCGATAAATGGTTTATTATTACGATGCATCACCCAAGTGCTATTTTTAAAGACAGGTAATTCCTGGTTCTCAAAGCCAAAAGACAAAGGATGGCTTAAATCCAAACGCGCATCAAAAATTGCGCCGGCAATCCGCTGTTTTGCCGAAAGGCTATCTTGATCTGCAAAGGTGAGATTTTTGCTGTCAAACTGGGCTCGCATTTCTTTGCTTGAAACCATTTCAGCGTCTAGTAGCTGCTGTTCGATTAGCCACTGCGCACCACGCTTTTGCCCCCAAATCACACCGCCTTTAGCAACCCAACTCAAGAGCTTAGCTTTGCTCTTGTCACTTAAATCTCCATATTTACCATCAGCCAATAAAATGTGGGTATAGCGCGTAAGATCGAGTTTCTCGATATGCTGCTTTTCCACAATCGACGGGGCAAGTTTTAAATGCCTATCCAAATGATACCAAAGCTCACCCGCTTCATATTGACTTACACCCGCACCACCTATGATGAGCACTTCTGGCTTTTGCAGCTGCAGCATCTGTCTTGAACCAAAATCGACGCCACTTTGGGTAAGGCCTGTAGTCACACTATATACTGGAAGTGAAAGCTCTCTGGCGATTGTTTCAAGCTGAGTAAACCAGTCCGCTTGCTGCTGAATACCACTTGCAATCACCAATGTCCCGACCTGAAAGTCATGAGAGCCTGAGGTGGTTGACGCTGAAAATGGTGACATTGCAGCTGCTACTTTCACTCCAGCCTGTAAGAGTCGATTTGCTAATTGTGGCGCCAGGTAATGATGCCACTCTATGGTGTAGGCATAACTTCCTGCAACGGGAGCCAATAGATTTGAGTCAGTGCTCGATTCACCTTGAAGCTTTAAACCCCAGCCACTTTTTACTGCGGCAAAATCTAAATCATAAGCATACGGCATCGTCCAACCTGAAACATCGTAGAACGTGTTGTCCTTAAAATGCGTCTGTGTGCTAAATAGTGCTTTTATCAAGCGATATTGCGGCTGGGCCAGTGGAATGTATAAATCCCCTTGCTGATATTCGGTGTTATCAACTTCTTTGGCTTTTGAGAGGTATTTCACCTCTATCTGATGCTGCTTCAATAAATCCACAAACGCTTGAAAACGGTAGTTATCTTTGCCGCGAGCAACAACGTAACCGTTGATTTCATCTTTACTCGCAAGCTCGTTCACTTGTTGATAAAACTGCTGCTGATAATCAAGTAAAGCGCGTCGATGCGTCGTGCTGGCTTGAAATGTCGAGAGACTCGTCGTGACCTGATTTTTAATCGTTTCAGGAAAACTCAACACGCCATACTGAGTTTCTTGTGCATGCCCTCTACTACTCGCTTGTTCGAATAAAATGCCAACCGCACCATTTACGTCAGGGTACGTAGAACCTTTACCATAATAAAAGTCATCAAAACTCTCTTGAGTAAAATATAACTCCCCTTGCGCATCAAGAGCTTTGGCATGAAACTTACCAATCTCGTTGGTTAGCGCTACGTTTTGTAATGGGGTAATTGGGTGAGTCCTTGATGGGATCCCTGGTTGGAAAAAATACGTACTATTTGGTCCCATTTCATGAAAATCGGTCAGTACGTTAGGTTTCCAACGATGGAACGCTTTGATCCGTGCTTTTGATTCAGGATGCTGTAGTAGTAACCAATCACGATTGAGGTCAAACCAATAATGGTTAGTGCGACTAGAAGGCCAAGACTCATTATGCTCACGATGTGCAGGATCGGTTGATAGAGACATGCTCTTATTGGCGTTTGCCCATGTAGCAAAACGTGATAAGCCATCAGGGTTCAAGGCTGGGTCTAACAATATCACCGCATTATCAAGGAGCTGCGTAACAGACTCGCCCTGCGCCGCGGCTAAATAATATGCCATGAGTACCGCGGCATTGCTTCCTGAAGACTCATTACCGTGCACGCTATAGCCCATCCACATCACAACAGGCTGGTCTGAACGGTTTTGGCTACTGCTCAATGAAGCAATATGATCTTGCTGAATACGTGCCAAGTTTTGTTGGTTTTGTGGCGAGCTCGCTTTTAGGAGTAACAAAGGACGTCGCTCATGGCTAAACCCGATTGTTTCGACACTCAACCTTGGGCTTTCACTTGCAAGGGTATGTAGATAATTAACGATTTGATCGTGGCGCAAATGCCACTGCCCAACTTCATATCCAAATGCTTGTTTTGGCGTAGTTATTGTGGGATCAAATTTTACTTCATCGCCAAAATAATAGGCAATGGGCTTGGCCTGCAAGCTAAAGCTCAACAGCACGATAATACAGCTTATTAACCGCATGATAATGTCCTTTAATTCCGATTACTTTTCAAGCTAACAAGCACACCGCCGATTGCCAAATTTTTACGCCGAACACTAGCGACAACACGACGAGGAGAGTATGATACGTATTAACCGAGTAATTTAGTCAAGTATAGAGCGAATTATGATCCATATTTCAGATTCTGCCCAAAGCCATTTCGCGAAACTATTAGCCGATCAGGCTGAAGGCACCAATATTAGGGTTTTCGTGGTTAATCCAGGCACCTCTCAAGCTGAGTGTGGCGTGTCATATTGCCCAGCAGATGCCGTTGAACAAAGCGATATCCGCTTACCGTTTAATGGTTTTGAAGCCATCGTTGATGAAGAAAGTGCACCATTTTTAGAAGAAGCCGATATCGATTTCGTTACCGATAAAATGGGGAGTCAGTTAACGCTTAAGGCACCAAATGCCAAAGCTAAACGATTACGTGACGATGCGAGCCTAGCTGAACGCGTAGAGCACATGCTTGTGACAGAAGTAAATCCACAGTTGGCCAATCATGGTGGTCAAGTTAGCCTAGTAGAAATTACCGCAGATGGTATTGCAGTACTTCAATTCGGCGGTGGTTGTAACGGCTGCTCAATGATTGATGTCACATTGAAAGAGGGCATCGAAAAAGAGATGATCGCTAAGTTTGAAGAAATCAATGGCGTACGTGACATCACAGAGCACGCGCGTGGCGAACACTCTTACTATTAATGAGCAAAACCCTCATTTATCGCTTAGGGTCTCACCCTAAGCGAAGCCTCAAATTTTTCCTTTTTGGCCTTGTTATTGTGTTACTCGCGGGTGCTTTAATCGCACTGGGTTATTATCAAGATCATCGCTTTCAAATCGCAGGTTTAGTGCTTTTATTTCCTGGTTTGTGCTGTGCCTTTTACGGTTATATTGGTATTTTTTCTAATCGCTTTTCTCAAGTGATAGAAGCCAGAGAAAAACGCCGCCAAGCCCTAAAAGATAACGACCCATTTGCTTAACGCAGCTCCATTATTCGAGTAAAGCAGCTTCTCGAGAGAGCCGATGATATTTATATGCCAAAGTCAATCCACGCAACCCCATAAAACAACTCATCGCAAGCCAGAGCGCATGATTACCGAGTGGCAATGCAATCAAAAACGGCAAGAAGAAACCGAATACCGCAGAAACTAACATGCTGTTTCGCATTTCTTTAGCACGAGTAAGCCCCACAAAGATACCGTCAAATAAAAAGCAACTCATGGCAATCAAAGGTAATAGCACCAACCAAGGTAAGTAAGTACCTGCTAACGTTATCACTTCGGGGATATTGGTTAATAAGCTAATGATCCAGCCACCAGCTAGATAAAAAATAGCGCTGTATAAAAGCGCAAATGCAGCCCCCCAAAACAGGCTTACTTTTACCCATAATTGCAATTGCCCCAACGAGCCTTGTCCTTTTGCTCTGCCGACCTTAGCCTCCGCAGCATAAGCAATACCGTCCATCGCAAAGCTGACTAACATCAAAAAATTCAGTAAGACAGCGTTGGCCGCTAGTGTGATCTCACCAAGCCTTGCGCCATAGAAAGTCATGAAACTAAAGCAGAGTTGTAAGATTAAGGAACGAATAAAAATATCACGATTCAAGGTGAGTAAACTGAACCACTGTGCGCGCTTTGGTAGAGTGAATTTCAACGTAATACCGTGACGCTTTGCGACCAATGCGCTCAAAAACAAGGATAAGCCTAATGCCGAATAGTCTGCAATCAGTGAAGCCCAAGCTGCGCCTGCTACTCCCCACTCAAATCCGACAACAAATAAAATGTCCAAAGCTATATTCACTATGTTTGTGAACAACACCAGATAGAATGGCCCTCGCCCGTAATGCATCCCAAGCATAAAGCCCAGCAGCACAAGGTTTAACATTGCTGCAGGCGCACTAAATACACGGATTTGAAAATATAATTTTGCTTGCTCAAATACTTCACTAGAAGCATTTGAAAGCTGAGCAATAACTTGGATCAGCAGAGGAGATAACACAATCAAACTCATGGCGAAGAGCAGCGCAATGAGCATACTGGTATATAGTGAACGTGTTAGCTTGTCATGGTCCTGCTGGCCGCTTGATTGAGCGATCACCCCTGTTGTACTCATTCGCAAAAAACTTGCAAGCCAAAATAGTACCGAAATAGCGCTAGAGCCAAGCGCAATCCCAGCCAAAAAATGCGCATCTCCCATATGACCAATCACCGCTGTATCGACTAATCCTAACAGTGGCACCGTAATATTTGATAGTATCATCGGACCTGCAAGTAGTAAGAGGCTCAGATGTTGCGCTTTATGGCATTTAAGAAATTGATACAACATATTATTTTTGGTTTGGCCCTATTTTCAGCAAATAGTTGGAGTGCGGTTATCTTACAGTATCATCACGTGAGTGAGAAACTCCCAGCGGTCACCAGCGTGAGTGAAGAAACCTTTAAATCTCATCTTAACCACATTAAAGAACATGGTTTTTCAGTGATACCTTTACCACATTTGTTAGATAGCCTGAAGTCGGGTAAGTCTCTACCAGAAAAAACGTTAGCTATCACCTTTGATGATGGCTATGAAAACAATATCACTGCGGCGGCCCCGATCCTGGAATCTTTTGGCTTTCCTTATACTATTTTCGTCAACCCTCAACTTATTGACGAAAAGAAAAGCTATGTCATGACGTGGGATGAACTGAGAGCATTAGCAAAACGCGGGGCTATTATCGCAAATCATAGTGCTAAGCACGATTACCTCCATCTCAAACTAAAAGATGAAACAGCGGCGCAGTGGCGTGCGCGTGTTGAGGGCGATATCACATGGTCACAGCAGCGTATTAAAGAAGAAATTGGCCACGATTACCCCTACCTCGCATACCCGTACGGCGAGTTTAATCATGAATTACAAAAACTAGTAGCAGAGCTTGGACTTATTGGTATTGGGCAACACTCTGGTGCGGTTGGTGTTTCTTCAGATTTTACACGTATCGCTCGCTTTCCCGCATCAGGAAACTACAGCAACTTAGAAACATTAAAAACTAAACTCGAGACCAAAGCGTTCTCTCTACAAAAATTAGATTACCTTGATAGCGTCACGAACAATAAATCCCCAGCAATCACGTTGCATTTTAACAATAAGGATTTTCATCAGAGTCAATTTGCATGCTACGTTTCAGGTGTTGGGCAAGCTGAGCTGACATGGCTATCAGAAACCAGCGTACGTATCCAAACCCCGAAAGCACTATCCATAGGACGGTCACGATATAACTGTACTGCGCCTTCAATCAAAGACACAGGACGATATTATTGGTTTTCACAACCTTGGGTTATTGAAAAATAACAGCTTTGGGTAGGAACAAATTAGCTCTTACCCTTACTTTTTAACCGCGCTCAGCATGGTTTCAGTCACTTTACTCAAAGGTACCAGACTTTGCACTGCACCAAGCTCGTACGCTGCTCTAGGCATTCCCCATACTACACAGCTTAGTTCATCTTGTGCAAACGTCTTGGCACCAGCGACTTTCAAAGCTAGCATTGCTTTTGCTCCATCACTACCCATCCCCGTGAGCATAGCAGCACAAACATGCTTCCCCATTGGCACAAGGGAGTTAAATAACACTTCAACTGAGGGTTTATGACGATTAACAGGCTCAGTATCATCTAATCGGCAGACATATCCGGTTGCAGTGTGTGCCACCTTGAGATGTTTGTCTCCCGGTGCTATGAACACATGACCTGGTAATAAAACATCACCATCTTCCGCTTCTTTGACTGATACCGCACAGGTGCGATCCATTCTTTGCGCGAATGAGGTACTGAAAACTGGTGGGATATGTTGGGTGATAACAACAGGAGGCGCGTGTGTTGGTAATCGCATAAGCACTTCTCTGATCGCTTCAGTTCCTCCAGTTGAGGCGCCTATGGCTAAAATAGTATTACGCGAAAATGTATAGTTACGGCCAATTTCTAATTCGCTTTCCTGTTTTGGTGCTTTAAAAGCCCTCACTCTAGCACCAGCCGCTACTCTAATCTTCTTAACCAGTAAATCGGAATAAGACATTAAGGTATCAGTAACATTGCTGGTGGGCTTAGAAATAAAATCAACTGCACCTAACTCTAGTGCTTCTATCGTGGCGGGTGAGCCCTCTTGGGTCAACGTAGAGATCATCACAACAGGCATAGGCCTTAAACGCATTAAGTTTTTAAGAAAATTAATGCCATTCATTTTTGGCATTTCTATATCCAAAGTTAATACGTCAGGCGAAGTAGATTTAATGAGCTCTCTAGCTTCATAAGGGTCTTCCGCGGTGCCAACGACTTTAATACCATCCGCCTGACCTAGTATTTCTTTTAACAACCCACGAATTAACGGCGAGTCGTCAACAATCAGAACTTTGATCATATTTCACACCTAAAATAGCTCAATATCCGTTTTATTGTCTTGAGCCTCAATGTCATGTAAGTAACGCACTTCACGTTGTTCAATTGTGTTATTGTGCATGGTTCGTAACTTTTTCACTTGCGCTTTGCCACTTTGAGGATGAAAGATAACTTTTCTTGGCCAGGGGCCACCTACATCCTGTGAAATTAAATTCAAACTTTCCTCTTCCACATAGGCTTGAGCAAACCTGATGTTCCCTTCCCCAATATCAGTCATTGCGCTAATAATTTTTCCACCGCCAAAAAGTTTGATTTTTAAATTGCTTCTAGACGCCCCATTTTTGAGTACTTCATTTATCAGATACTCCATCGCCCAGTTACCATAACGACAATTTAGGTCATCCGCATGCACTTCTCGTAGCGCTTTCGCTCCGGGTAACATAAAGTGATTCATACCACCTATCCCCAATTTCTCGTCATATACGCAAGCTGCAATACAAGACCCTAATACCGTCGAAATCAATTCGTCCTGCTTAGATACATAAAATTCCCCAGGTAATACTTTTGCAACGACTTTAGAACGTCCTGAATCCCAAAAGCGTTTTACATGTTCGAATCCTCTGAGAACAGGTCTAAACTCTCTCATTCAACTGGCCTTTTTGATAAATGGTTTTACCTAGGTTTTTAAATTCCAGATGCTCTTTTCCCATCGTCTCGGAGTGCCCGATAAGTAAGTAACCATTGGGAACTAACATGTCATGATATTGCTCAAACAACTTATCTTTGGTTTCTTTATCAAAATAAATCAAAACATTACGACAGAAAATAACATCAAAGGGTCCTTTCATTGGCCATGGCTCTAGAAGATTAAGTCGTTTAAAATGGATGAAAGATTGCAATTTAGGCTTCACTTTATACATTGCTCCATCTGCACTTCTAAGAAACCATTTTTTGAGCTTATCTTCATCTAAACCCGTGACGTTATTTGCCGTATATTCTCCGAGACTCGCTTTGCCCAAGACGTTGGAATCTAGATCTGTTGCTAGCACTTTGACGTCCCAACCACTTGGAAAAGCATTCGCAATGGTCATCGCGATACTATAAGGCTCTTCACCTGTAGAGCATCCAGCAGACCAGATTCGGACTCTTCTGTCGTGTTTGTGCCTAGCAATAATTTCAGGAACTATTCTTTTCGTTAAGAACTCGAAGTGATGATTTTCTCGAAAGAAAGAAGTTAAGTTAGTTGTTATTGCATTAATAAAATGGCTAAACTCAACATCTTGATTTTCTTCCAAAAAAGACAAATACGCCTCAAATGATTTTAGCCCGTTGGCTCTTATGCGCCTTGCTAACCTTGAGTAAACCATTTCCCTTTTATGCGGCCCGAGTACTATGCCGCATGTGTCATAGACCCGAGCCGAAATTTCGGAAAAATCCTTATCGGTCAACAGAAACTCTCGCATCGTCGTATTCCTTCAGCCAACCCCACTAAGGAATTGGTCTATTACCAAACCCTAAAACTCTTCCCACTCTTCCGAGTCATCAGCAAACTGATTACTTCTCGTGTTTTGCTGCGAGGGCTTATTGGAGTTCATTGTCCGTTTTGGTAATTGCTTTTCTGGCGCTTTATAGTTCTTCGGTGACTCAGATATTTCTAAGCTACGGTGTGAAGATTCATCAAGAGTGAAGAAGTTTAATAATCTTCTCATATCATTTGCTTGCTCAGCCATCGACTCCCCTGCGGCTGACGCTTCTTCAACTAAGGCAGCATTTTGCTGCGTCATTTCATCCATTTGTGACACTGCTTTATTAACCTGCTCAATACCTGAACTCTGCTCAATCGACGCTTCAGCAATGTCAGAAATCATGTTTGTCACCCGCTTAACAGACTCAACTATTTCTTTTAGTGTTTCACCTGACTCATTAACCAGTAACGTACCATCTTCAACCTTACTTACACTGTCTCTGATCAGGTCCTTAATTTCTTTAGCTGCTGCGGCAGAGCGCTGAGCTAGATTACGAACTTCACCAGCAACCACAGCAAATCCTCTACCTTGCTCTCCAGCCCGAGCTGCTTCAACGGCTGCATTTAATGCCAATAGGTTTGTCTGGAAAGCAATTTCATCAATAACACCTATAATGTCAGCAATTTTCTTACTTGAATCATTAATTTCAGACATGCTTTCAACTGCGCGTGTGACTACTTCACCGCCTTTGGTCGCCTTGTCACAAGTATCTTCAGCCAACTCATTAGCTACTTTCGCGTTATCTGCATTTTGTCTAACTGTGCTCGTCATTTCTTCCATGCTAGAAGCAGTTTCCTCTAGCGAGGAAGCTTGCTCCTCGGTCCGCTGACTCAAATCTGCGTTTCCTTGAGATATTTCATCTGCACCACTGGCAACTAGATTTGCAGATGTACGTATGCGACCAAGCATTTCGGTTAACTTCTCAGCAGTGGTGTTTGCGTCTTTTTTGAGCTTTTCATAAGCCCCGCGATAATCGCCTTCAATACGCCTAGTCAAATTACCAGTCGCCAATGCGTCTAACATATCCCCCATGTCTGTAACAGTCTCATCGACAGTAGACACTAAACTATTTAACCCTTTGGTTAGTCTTAAATAGAAGCCATCTTTCCCATCTTCTGATAAACGAACACTAAGGTTACCAGCGTTAGCCGACTGAACGAGGCCATTCACCTCTTTCTCAATCGTAACTTCTTTGGTTCTATCTTCCCATTCGACAACGGTGCCCACGCGTTCATTATTGCCGTCAAATATCGGATTGGCGACTAGACCAAAGGTTCTTCCGCCGACAACGATTTCCGTTTTATACTCAGTTTCGAGCCGAGAAAGCATACTGCGTTGATGACTTGGGTTGCGGTGGAATACATCAATATTCGCCCCCATAAGATGGTTACTGTCAAAATTAGGCAGGTCACGCCTTAGGTCGCTCTCAGCATTTCTCATCATATCTTTCACTGCGCGATTCAAGTAAACGATCTCAAACTGCTCATTTGCTATCATCGTATTCGTTGAAACGTTGTCTAATGCTCTTCGGACGCGTAAGTTTTCAGCTGCGGCAGTTTTCTCTTCTTCTTCACGAACTAAACGCTCTGTTTTGTCGTCCCACTCTACAACGGTACCAATCCGCTTTTTCTCTTCATCAAACACCGGAGTCGCAATTAAACCAAAGGTGAAGCCAGCAACTTTGATATCTGTACTGTATACATCACTCAGTTTCTCAAGCAGATTTCTTTGATGGCTAGGGTTCGCATGAAACACATCAATACATTGCCCTACAAGCGTATCCACATCAAAGTTCGGTAATGATTTTCTAAGCTGCGTTTGATTGTCTCTCAACATTCGCACAACCGAATCATTAACATAAATAATATTCAATCCTTCGTCCGCTAGCATTACGTTTGCCTGACAAACGTCCAGCGCGCTCGATATACGAGCATTGTGACTCGCCAAGTCCGCCTGCTTTTTCTCTAGCGCTAATTCTCTTGTAAGGTCTTTCCACTCAACTAAAGTCGCGATCCTTTGCCCTTCATCATCGAAAACAGGCGTGGCAATAAGATCAAAGGTCAAACCTGCCACTTTGATTTGTGTGACATATGGACGGGTCAAATTAGCTAGGATGCCTCTCTGATGGCTGGGGTTTTTATGAAATGTATCAATGTTTGCACCAATCAAACTATCGACATTAAAGCCTGGCAATTCTTGCTGTAACTTAGCCTGATTTTTACGCAGCATACTGGTTACGGAATCGTTCAAATACACAATATTGAGAGAAGCATCTGCAAGCATAACATTGGCCTGACAGACCTTTAAAGCTAGCAACAAACTATGGCTATGATCTTGACTATCTACTGCGTCACCATTTAATAAATTAGCAACCGCTTTGTATAAGGATGATTGACGTGACGCATTACTTGCATTGAGTAAGCTAGCATCTTTACTCTCTATCGCGGGAACAATTTCCTCAACATCTTGCAACTTAGAAAGCAGAATATTTGCGCTTTGCTTAAGTAGTAAAATTGCCAGCACCACACTGACAGCTGCTATAACCATCGCCACATAGGCCTGTGTAGACATATTAATATTCAACATTTGAACACTAATTGCCAAGCCCACAAATATTATGGCACCCGCAATCAGAACCCTATTGTTGAGTTGACTTGCTAATGCTTGATCGCTCATGTTATCCCCCGACAACCAATTGCTCATTCTGCTTGACTTCAAGATCTAATATCTTCTTCAAATTTAAAAGTACGACCATTTTTTCACCAACATTTACAAGTCCTTGTACAAATTGACTATTTTCCGAGTCTTGAAAATCTGGAACATCCTTCGCTGTTTCTTCGTTGATGCTGTATACGTCAGAAACAGCATCAACAACTAACCCCATAATTTTTGTTGCCTCTTTTATTACAACGGAGACAACGATAACCACGGTTAGAGCTCCATATTCGATTTGCGGTAAGCCGAATCGAATCCTTAAATCTATGATTGGTACTATCGTGCCACGTAAATTAATCGCACCGTTCACATACTTAGGAGCATTTGGAATTGCAGTGACTTCTTCCCACCCTCTGATTTCCTGTACGGCCAGAATATCCATGCCATACTCTTCGCCCGCCATCATAAAGGTGAGAAATTGTGTATCGTCATCTCTGTCTGCAAGCATGACTTGTTCATTAATCGAGGCTTTTTCAGTGATCATGACACCACCTCATCTAACTCTTGTTCTACTAATAACTCTTGAGTTCCTGGACGCTTTAAGCCGCTCAGTTTGATAAGACCACTAATATCGACAATTAAAGAGACTCTGCCATCACCTAAAATTGTCGCCCCTGAGATCCCATTTACTTTCTGATAATTCGCTTCGAGACTTTTAATAACGACCTGTTGTTGCGCCAGTAAATCATCAACCAACAACCCCACTTTGTGATTATCACTCTCAACAACCACTAACAGTGTTTTATCCAACTCTTCTATTGCACCACCATGATTAAATAATTGATATAGCCTTAGTATTGGTATGTATTCATCTCGTAACCGTAGCACCTCTAAGCCATTACCTACTTTGCTCACTTTTTTAATATCTATTTGTAAAGACTCAACAATAGAAATAAGTGGAATGATGTAGGTATGCTTTGCAACTTTAACCAGTTGACCATCAAGAATGGCCAGCGTTAATGGCAATCTAATTGTAAACGTTGAGCCAACCCCTTTTGCTGAAGTTACTTCAACGCTGCCGTTTAATGCTTGAATATTTCTTCGAACAACGTCCATACCCACGCCGCGACCAGAGATATCACTCACTTCATCGGCTGTTGAAAACCCAGGCCTAAAAATAAGTTCATTAACCTCTTCAATAGTCAGCTCATCAGTTGCTTGAATTAGGCCATTGGCAATCGCTTTACTTTTTATTTTTTCGGTATTCAAGCCTCTGCCGTCATCCATGATTTCAATCACAATATTTCCACCTTGGTGGAAAGCATTCAGTGTCACCGTACCCACAGGATCTTTTCCGGCTTTTATTCTGTCTTCCGGTGTTTCTAAGCCGTGATCCAAAGAATTTCTTACTAAATGCACCATAGGATCGGAAATTTTTTCCATCACGGTTTTATCTAATTCTGTTTGCTCTCCTAGCAGTTTTAGCTCAACCTGTTTGTTCAACTTCTGTGATGTGTCTCTTACTAAACGAGGAAATCGGCTGAAGACAAAACTAATAGGTAACATCCTGATCCGCATTACATTTTCTTGTAAATCTCGCGTATTATGGGCTAATTGAGCGAGGCCTTCTTGCATCGCAGCAAGCGTATTTTCGGTCGGTTCTTGCTCGCCTAATTGAGTCAACATAGCTTGGGTAATAACCAACTCCCCTACCATATTGATAAGCGAATCAACTTTATCAATCCCAACACGGATCGAAGTCGATTCTGCTGATTTCTTGCTAGCCTCAGGCTTAGCCTTTGTCGCTGAGGATGTTTTTGGTACATCAATATTTTGAGTGTCGTTGCTCGACGCTTCTTTCTTCTCACTCTCTGGTTCTGGCGTTGTGGAGACACTCACATCATCTTCAAATAAACCACCACATAAGGTAATAGAAATTTCAGCATCATCCTCAACCCACTCAAATACTTCTTTAATCGCCGACTCTGGATGACTGGTTGTTAAGTATAACCGCCAACTGAGGTAGCAATCCTCTGGATTGAAGTCATCAATTTCAGGTATTGCATCACAAAACGCATGAGTTTCTAAATCCCCCAATTCTGATAGCTCACTTAACATATAGAGCGGTTCGTTACCGGTTTTAAACAAGTGGGGGAGCGGTTTAAAGTCTATTTGATAGGTTTGAGATTCTTGCCCTTGAGGTATGCTATCGGCAGTATCTGAGCTAACACTCTCTTTACCACCTAAAATCTCTTCAAATTTAACTTTCAACTCATTCGCATTGGAGAGATCTGGCTCTTCTTCGGCTTGTAATGCGGTTAGTAAGGCCCTTAAACAATCAACGGATTGGAGCAGCAAATTGACATGTTCAGCGGTCAACTGTCGACGCCCATCCCTGATTTGATCGAGTAAGGTTTCCAACACATGCGTGAAATTAGCGACAGAAGTAAAACCAAATGTTCCACTGCCACCTTTGATGCTGTGTGCTGCGCGAAATATAGTATTGATCGTTTCTGAGTCTTCATGGCCTGGCTGTAAATTCAGCAGCTCAGCTTCCATTATGTCTAGGCCTTCAAAGCTTTCTTCAAAAAAGACATCAAAAAATTGGCTTAAATCAATACTCATATCGACGCCTCTCTGTATCTATCTTATGACTTTTTTCAATACCGCTAGTAGTTGTTCAGGGTTGAATGGCTTCACTATCCAACCAGTTGCTCCCGCCGCTTTACCTTCTGTTTTTTTATCTAACCCCGACTCGGTGGTCAGCATTAGTAAAGGGGTGAACTTATAGTTGGGTAGGCTACGCAGCTCTTTAATAAGTGTGATCCCATCCATTACAGGCATGTTTACATCAGAGATCACGGCATCGAACCCTTGTTGCTTGGCAATAGATAGCGCTTCACTGCCATCTTTGGCTTCCGTAACATCAAAACCTGCTTTTTTCAAAGTAAAGCCAACCATTTGGCGCATTGACGCCGAATCATCCACAGCTAAAATCTTTTTCATATTCACCTCTTAATTTTCAATACTATGGAATAAATAATGGGTTAATCCCAACTCATTGACAGCCTGCGCTAAAGCGTCACTTTCACCATGCCATACAATTTTATGTTCTAACGAGAGCAAGTGTTTCTGTACGGCACAGAGCAGTTGTATAGATGCTGTATCGGCTCTTTGCACTTCACTAATATCAATCGTGATGTCTGATGTTTCCATAGAGTCTTGGAAAATCTGATGGTACAGGCTTTCCACATGGTTAATCGCCATTTCAGGTGGAAGTTTCAACATGAGCTGAAGACTATCCTTGTAAAAATGAGTAATAAAATTAGCTTAGACCGTGATGGTAAAAATGCCACAAAGATTGATTAAAAATCCGCAAATAATTAAAGCGTTAGAGGTAAGATAGTGCAGCGACACTAGGGTCGACCAGTGTCGCTATAAGACTAATTGATGATCTTCTCAAGGTCAGCAAGAAGTAGTTTGTCATCGATTGTAGGGACAGCTCCCACTGTATGTGTAGGTTTGAAAATAGCCTCAAGCTGACCTTTTGGGTTAATTAATGCTACAGACGCACTATGATCAACATAATACTCTTCTGTCTGTTCCTGATTTATTGCGTATATTAAACCGAGATCTCTCACAAACGGAAATAAAGCAGAATGCTCGGCAGATACCGCTTTAAAATCAGGATCAAAGTGCTTGATGTAGGCCAAACGCTTTTCTTCAGTATCTCGGTTGGGATCGACCGATACAAACCATACTTGTAAGTCACCTTTATTTTTTACAGATTGATATACGTGAGTTAATTTCAACAGCGTCATCGGACACACGTCGGGACAACTCGTGTAGCCCAAAAATAGCAAATTCCATTTATCGGTAAAGTCTTGGTTTGAGACTATCGCACCGTGTTGATCCCTTAATTCAAACGCTTTAACGTCCTTAGGCTTTGGGTACCAAACCACTTTTTCCGACACATCTGGTGCAGGCCCACAACCAAACAAAGTTAACATAGAGATAATTAACAGAAATTTTTTCATATAAATGCTTTATCCACAAAAAGTGCAATGAACACTATCAAAAGATGCCAGATAGAGAAATAAAATACCCTCATAGCATACTCTAAACTATTTGTTCTCATAAGCTTTGTCGCTTTGTAAATAAAAGCGACATTTGCCATACCAGAGACCAACAAGTAGATCCAACCAGACATTCCCACTAGATAAGGGAGCAAACAGACTAAAGTCAAAATGATGGTATAAAATAGCACGCAGAGTTTTGTAAATTCGTTTCCATGCGTTACTGGTAACATGGGGACTTCGGCTTTTTCGTAGTCTCGTTTACGAGCAATAGCTAATGCCCAAAAGTGGGGAGGTGTCCAAGCAAAAATGATCATTACTAACAACCAAGGCTCTGCACCAAGCTGACCAGTCTCACTGACCCAACCTAACAGGGGTGGCATCGCTCCTGCTAACCCCCCAATTACTATGTTTTGAGGTGTTGCGCGTTTTAACAATAACGTATAAATCACGGCATAACCGAATAGCGCGGCTAAGGTAAGTAGCGCACATAACTGATTGGCGAAAATAGTTAATAGAGCATACCCAGAAATTGCGAGGCCTATCGCAAAGATTAAAGCTGATGATACAGAAACAGAGTCTGTCGCTAACGGTCGGTTTCGTGTTCGCGCCATCTTTTTATCTATTTCTCTATCCACGATATGATTTACAGCTGCTGCACTACTCGAAAGCAAACCAATGCCAAACAAACTCATTAATTGTGCCAATAATGTTTTATCACTTTGTGGTGCTAACATCATCCCGACCCAAGCAGTAATAACCAACATACATACTACTTTGAACTTACACATGCCAAAGTAGGCTTTGAATAAAGTAGTTGCTTTTTGAAGCTCTGAAAAACTAGTTAATTGAAGCATGTTTTACTCCTACTTTTTGCGCCAAGCTGATAAAGAAACACAATTTCACCATTGCTAATAACACCATTGCTGCCATGAAGTTATGGAATAAGGTCAACAACAGAGGAAATTGGAAGTGTACGATTGCCCCCCCCACCAAAACTTGTATAGAAACTAAAGCTAAAACGACAAGCGCTGAATGTCGGAGTAAGTGGTTTTGACCAGCTCTAAGGAGTGGCCAACATGCAGCAAGTAGCGTTAAAACGGTAACAACTGCCCAAACCCGATGGATAAAGTGAATAGATACTCTAGATTCAAACGGTAACACTCCAAACTCGTAGGTCGCTGAAGCTTCAGGAAGCGTAAATAAGCTCTGCCAAGAGAAAAGCTGAAGGTTGTCACATAGTGGCAGCCCTGTACAATGTGGAGCAGCATAATTGGCTGCAAGCCACCCACCAAGCGCAATTTGTATAATCAACACACCAAGAGCCACATAACATAAACGACAGGTAAGGCTGGTTACACTAGCTGTAATAGTGGTGTATTTCAGCCTTAAAACCAATAACACCAGCAATGCAAGAATACTAAACCCACCTAGTAAATGACCCATCACAATGACTGGCTGTAAATTCATCGTCACGGTCCACATCCCAAGTGCCCCTTGAAATAACACAAGCAATAGCAGTAGATAGTAGTGACGGTTAGGGCTTTCTGTATTTTGCTTTTTGAACAGCCTTATGCATGCAAGTGCCAAAATAAGTAACCCGAGGAAGCTGGCAAAATAGCGATGGATCATTTCAATCCAAGCTTTTTCTGCTTCCACTTCTAAATGTGGAAAATTGTCTTTAGCCGCAGATAGTTCATGAGTCTCATTTGGTACTGTTAAAAAGCCGTAACACCCAGGCCAATCTGGACACCCAAGTCCCGCGTCACTTAAACGTGTGAAGGCGCCAAGTGTCACTACAGTTATTGCGACGAAACAGGCAAATATTGCGATTTTTATTTTTACCTTGGACATATTTACCTCCTAACTTGAACGAGAGTAATTCAATAATTTCTTCAAATCACTCAGTAGCCCTTTTTGCACATTTCGCATTTCTTCTAAGCTTACTACTGGTGCATACTTGAGTACAAATAACCCTGTTTTATCAACCAAATAGAGATAATTTTCGTCTAACTGGTTGAGGTATATCGGCAAAGAAGTAGCGTACTCAATACCTTTTTCATTTCGCTCTTGTAATACCACAAGCGATACTTTCTGCTGGTTTTTCCCCAGCGCTAAATACAAATTAGGTAAGCTATCTAGTAGTAAAGAACATTGCTTATTACACTGTTTTGGTCGCTGGTAAACGATACTCCACTCAGTATCTAAAACCAGCTCTGATTGGCGAACCTCCTGACTTAAAAATTCACCGTGATTAGTCGTGCTATGTGGTATCCAGCCTACCTTCAGGGCAACAAATGCCAACAGTAAGGGGAATACGAACAGCCCTATAAACCATGCCGCACTTTTAGACATTTTTATTCTCCTTTTTTGAAAGTTTCCAGCCAATTACTACCGCAGCCAAGGCAATAAGCAACCACTGTAAAGCATAAGCTTCATGTTTTTGCGGTGACATTACTACCGGTTGATAATGGGGCTCAGTCCCGGCAAATCTGTTTTTAGTCATGTAGGCAATTAGAGGTAAAAGAGGTTTACCTGACTCCGCAGATAAGTAATCAACATCAATATATTGGATCACAGATTGTTTTGTTGCCTCCTCTGCCGCAGACTTAGCTAAGGTGAACCGCTTACTAGCACTAGATTTGATATAGACAGGTAGAGAAACGGTACCACTTGGAAGAGAAAAAACGGTAGGCACGCGACTAGCTTGCTGTGGCACAAAACCCAAATTCACAGCTAGATACTCATCAGTTTCGGAAATTTTAATAATGCCAATTACATCAAAACCGACTCGGCCTTTCACGACTTGATTATCTAAATACCAAACCGCATCGCCTACAAAATTCCCTGTAATCGACACTTCAGCATTAACATATTGCGTTAGCGGCTGGGGTGTTACTTGCTGCTCATTAGCTACGCCTAGCGATTTTTCAATCTCAACTTTATGCTGCAACACATGTTTTTGCTGTGCTCTTTGCCACTGCCAATAAGAGAGCGAGCCACATAAAAGAACAACTATTAATGCTGCCAATATGGGGGGTTTTGATCTACCTTTAAAAAGTGCACCTAAATCCATCGGACACCCCTTATGATTAAAATTATTATTGTTGTACTGCTACTACTCGTTTTTCTAAATCTATTTAGAGCTATGCTAGTCATGCTCAAGTCAGAGCAACAAGAGTCGATGGCGAGGCTATTGCAACAAAGAGTTTATGCATCAATAGCTGTCGTACTTCTAATCTGTCTTGCTGCTCAATTTGGCTTTATAAAACTACACTCTTCACCCGTTGTTACAACACATAAACAAATACAAACAGGCACAACCAAACAACATCAACAAAATGCCAATACCAAGCCCCAGCTTGAAAAGCAAAGTGGTTCTTAGCGGTAAAGTGGCCCTTCAACACCCTGATCCATATAACGAAAAGAATAATCGCGCCAAGAGTGACATGAAAGCCATGAAATCCTGTCAGTAAAAAGAATGTATTACCGTAAACCCCCGACTGGAGAGTTAACCCCAGATCTTGGTAAGCGTGAATATACTCTTCCACTTGCAAGGTTAAGAATGCGACGCCAAGTAGTACTGTTAATCCCAAGAACGCCTTTACTTTCGCCCGTTGCTCTTTTTCTAAAGCTACATGAGCAAAGCTAAGGGTGACTGATGATGCTAATAGAATAATCGTATTGATCATTGGAAGTCCCTGCCAACCCATAGCTTGAGTGACAGTTCCATCTGGAGTTGTGAGCAATGGCCATACAGCTTCAAATTGAGGCCATAAAACCTCATTGGTACTGGCATTATTACTTGCACCGCCTAACCACGGCACAGCTATCATTCGTGCATAGAAAAGTGCACCAAAAAAAGCAGCAAAAAACATAACCTCGGAAAAGATAAACCATCCCATTCCTTGCTTGAACGAACGATCCATTTGGGCAGAATATAACCCATTTTGAGATTCTTGGATCACATTCCTGAACCAACCAAAAATCATATAGATCAGCACAGCAATACCCACGAGCAGTAGCATTACTCCACTATTACTGGTTGATTTAAGTTGAATAATCGTTAAGCCAGCGCCAACAGCGATAAAGAAAAGTGCAAAAGCCCCGACGATTGGCCATGGACTTTGCTCAGGCACGTAATATTTTTCTTGTTCATGGTTCATATTTGAACTCCTCTCGAGCAACTAGCATATTCAGTCCATCACTGTCTTGTTTGCTAACTCGCTCTGTAATATCAAACAACGTATATGAAAGCGTGAGTTCCTCAACATCACTTGGTAGCTCCGTATCTACATAAAACCTCAAGACAAACTCAACTTCTTCTTTGCCTTTCATTGATTGCTGATCAAAACAAAAGCAGGCCATTTTGTGTAAATACTTTGCAGCTTTCCCCGGGGACACTGAAGGGATCGCTTGCAACACACGCTCACTATCACTCAAGTTTTTTGCAATAAATTTGACATCGGTTAGCTTACCGGGTTGAACACTAACCGAATGTTCGACTGCATCGACCTTAAATGGCGCCTGGCTTTGACTATGCGTTGTGAAGCTCACATCTACTTGTCGACTTTGTGCAATTGACTCGCTCTGCTTTGCGATTTCCATGGATGGCTTACCATTTAGGCCTGTGACATCACAAAAAACGTCATATAGAGGAACCAGTGCAAAGGCAAAAGCAAACATACCTAGCGTCAACAAGATAAGCTTCTTAAGCAGGCGACCATGTTGCATTACTTAATCTCCGGTGGCGTTGAAAAGGTATGATAAGGAGCCGGAGATGGTACTTGCCACTCTAATCCCTCTGCCCCATCCCATACTTTCCCAGAGGCCTGCTCTCCACCTTTTATACATTTATAAACCACTGCAACAAACAACAGTTGAGAAAGACCGAATGCAAACCCTCCGATACTAATGATCGCGTTGAAATCAGCGAACTGTAGAGCATAGTCAGGGATCCGCCTTGGCATGCCAGCAAGACCAACAAAGTGCATTGGGAAGAACAATACGTTCACACTAACCAAGGAGAGCCAAAAGTGAAATTTAGCCAATTTGATATCAAACATGTGCCCCGTCCACTTTGGTAACCAATAATATGCGGCGGCCATTATTGAGAACACAGCTCCCGTAACTAACACGTAATGGAAATGCGCGACAACGAAGTAAGTATCGTGATATTGGAAATCGGCGGGAGTAATCGCTAACATCAAACCGGAAAATCCACCAATTGTGAAAAGTACGATGAATGCAATAGCAAAAAGCATAGGCACCTCAAAACTAATAGCACCTCGCCACATTGTAGCTACCCAATTAAAAACCTTAACGCCAGTAGGCACTGAAATGAGCATAGTTGCATACATAAAAAACAACTCACCAGCTAAAGGCATACCCGTTGTAAACATATGATGAGCCCAAACGACGAACGACAGCAGTGCAATTGAAGCGGTTGCATAAACCATTGATGCATAGCCAAACAGTTTCTTTCTTGAAAATGTCGGTACTATCGTAGAGATTATGCCGAAGGCAGGTAATATCATGATGTACACTTCAGGATGACCAAAAAACCAGAATATATGCTGGAACATAACAGGATCACCACCACCTGCTGCATCAAAAAAGCTCGTTCCAAAGAACTTGTCTGTCAGCACCATAGTTACGGCGCCAGCAAGTACCGGCATAACAGCTATCAGAAGAAATGCAGTTATCAACCAGGTCCAGACAAATAAAGGCAACTTCATCCATGTCATACCTGGAGCTCTAAGATTGACGATGGTCACGATAACGTTGATAGCACCCATAATAGAGCTAATGCCCATTATATGAACAGCAAAAACAAAAAACGCAGTATTGTCATTGCTGTACGTTGTAGATAGTGGCGCATAAAAAGTCCAACCGAAAGCAGGCCCGCCGCCTTCCAAAAATAATGACATCAGTAAAATTGCAAATGCAAAAGGTAGTATCCAAAAACTCCAGTTATTCATTCTCGGTAACGCCATATCAGGAGCACCAATCATCATTGGGATCATCCAGTTGGCAAGACCTGTAAATGCGGGCATTACTGCGCCAAATACCATTATTAGTCCATGCACTGTCGTCATTTGATTAAAAAAATGCGGATCTACAAGCTGTAACCCAGGTTGGAAAAGCTCGGCTCGGATCACCATCGCCATAGCACCGCCAATTAAAAACATGGTTAGTGAGAACAATAAATACAGTGTTCCAATGTCTTTATGATTGGTAGTAAACAGCCAGCGCTTTAAGCCTTTGGGAGCTGTATGGTGTGAATGTTCGTCTACGATGGCACTCATTACTTACCCTCCTCTAGTGCATCTATCTCACGCTGTATTTGGCTTGGCTGAATAACATCGCCAGTGTCATTACCCCAGCTATTTCTTTTATAGGTGATCACCCCCGCGATCTGCTTAATTGTTAATTGCTTTGCGAAAGATTGCATCGCAGTTCCTGGGCGACCTAAAAGTAGAATATCTATATGAGCTTTAATATCTCCAGTGACGACTTTACTTCCTTTCATTGCAGGGAAGACTCCTGGTAGCCCAAGCCCAGTTGGTTGATGGCAAGCTGCGCAATAAGCCATGTAAGTTTGTTCCCCAACCTCCATTAACTCTTCTTTCGAAAGAGTTTGTTGCGCAACTGCCTGTGACTCCGCCTCTGCTTTTGCTTTTTCAGCTTTAGCATCGTTAAGCCAACTATCAAATTTATCAGGACTTACGGCCTCGACGACGATTGGCATAAAGCCATGATCTTTGCCACATAATTCAGCACATTGGCCTCTATAAATTCCCTCATCGTTTACCTTTGCCCATGCCTCATTTATAAATCCCGGATTGGCATCCTTCTTCACCGCAAAATCAGGCACCCACCAAGAATGGATGACATCATCCGAGGTCATCAAAAAGCGGACTTTCCTATCTGTAGGAATAACTAAATGCTTATCAACTTCAAGCAGGTAATTTTCATTTTTTTCTTTAAGATCACTAATTTCATCTTTCGAAGTAGAGAGCAAAGAATAGAACTCAACATCATGCCCCATATACTCATAGTGCCATTTCCACTGAGAGCCTGTGACCTTAATGGTCAGATCAGCTTTACTCGTGTCTTCCATAGCAATAAGCGTTTTTGTGGCTGGTATTGCCATACCAATGAGTATCAGGAAGGGAATTGCAGTCCAAAGTATTTCCACTTTGGTGCTTTCATGAAATTGCGCCGCAACAACGCCTTTTGACTTTCTGTGTTTTATAAGCGCCCAAAACATAATCCCAAATACAATCACTCCAATGACACAACATATTAGAAATATGGTCATGTGAAGCTCATACACTTGATGACTAATGTCTGTAACACCTTGCCTCATATTGTAAGCGCTGTTAGCAAGTGAGGGCATGGCGATTAGCACCGCGATGAATGCTACAACTAATCGACAAATTTTCATTTGACGTCTCCTTCAAGACAACTCGTGGTTGTCTCTTGTTATTATTGGATGACTGTCATATTGTCTATTTGTACATAGACTTACTGCACGACTATTAACCAATTAGTCAAAAAACAAACAAATTGCAAGATTTTCGAGAAGACCGACTTTAGAATCAAAACTGGGGACTATAGGGAGTAAAACGAAGAATGATGAAAAATAGTGTATAAAGATCAGAAAACTAAAAATATTACTAAATGATTAAAGTCACTATAATTATCTAACTTTCACACAGTTAGAAAAGTTAATTATTACTTTCTAAACAAAATATAGTTAAAGCAAGCGCAACTTTATATTTAACGCTACGCTCGCTCTCATAAACTACATCCAGTCTGCACTTCGGATAACACCGACAGCTAACCCTTCAATGGAGAAATTTTGATGTTCTAGATCTACTTCAATCGCTTTAAATTCTTCATTCTCAGCATGTAAAAAAACTTTCTTTCCTTTCTTTTCAAGACGTTTAACAGTCACATCTTCTTCTACACGAGCAACTATCACTTGCCCATTTTCTGCCACTTGAGTTCTGTGAACAGCCAATAGGTCACCATCTATAATACCAATATCCTTCATGCTCATACCATTAACTCTCAAAAGGTAATCAGCATTAGGTTTAAAAAAACTAGCATCTACATTACAGTGGCTTTCTACATGTTGCTCTGCCAAAATAGGCTCACCAGCAGCAACACGACCAATAATAGGCAAACCAAGTTGTTCTGATTCATCCTCTACAAGTCGAATCCCTCGGCTTGCGCCTGGGACCATTTCGATAACTCCCTTTTTCGCAAGCGCTTTCAGGTGCTCTTCCGCTGCATTTGCACTCTTAAAACCCAAAGCATCAGCTATTTCAGCACGAGTTGGAGGCATGCCTGTATCTTTTATGAATACTTTTATTAATTCAAAGATTTGTTCTTGTCGTTTTGTTAGAGGACGCATTAACTGGTATTCCATACAGTGGTTTATTTACTGTAAGTATATACAGCTCAAAAAAAATCGCAAATGTTTCTTTCTTCGCCATATTTTAAGTGTATTTATTGATAGCATTAATTAGATCAGCATTAAACAAGAATCGAAGTCTGTGCTTCAGAGCATAACCTACGACTCTACGAAATAAGGATTATTAAGATTTAGGGCTGATAAATCACCTCCTACCATTTTGCACTGTGCTGATACTGTGGTGGGAGCGCATTTACTTAGGTTTAGAAAACCTCGCGAGGCTTTTTATATCTCAAATTTCTATACCTCAAATAGCAAAAAACCCGTCGCATTGCTACAACGGGTTTTGATGTACATGGGTGTTCCACATTATTTTTGAGCCGGAACTTCATTACAACCCATCGGTGGGTGAACCACCTCCTACCATGTTGCACTGTGCCTATACTGTGGTAGGAGCGAGTTTACCTCGCGAGGTTTTTAAATCACACATAGCAAAAAACCCGTTGCATCTCTGCAACGGGTTTTGATGTACATGGATGTTCGAATGTC
>NZ_JAKRFW010000036.1:0-55787 GCF_022347905.1 Pseudoalteromonas sp. Of11M-6
AGCAAAAGAACAAGCTGAGCGTGAGGAAGCAGAACTTCAGGCACAACTTGCGAAAGAACAAGCTGAGCGTGAGGAAGCAGCACGCCAAGAACAGTTAGCGAAAGAACAAGCCGAGCGTGAAGAAGTAGAACGCCAAGAACAGTTAGCAAAGGAACAAGCTGAGCGTGAAGAAGCGGAACGTCAGGCACAATTAGCAAAAGAACAAGCCGAGCGTGAAGAATCAGAACGTCAGGCACAACTAGCGAAAGAACAAGCCGAGCGTGAAGAATCAGAACGTCAGACACAATTAGCAAAAGAACAAGCTGAACGTGAAGAGGCAGAGCATCAGGCACAATTAGCGAAAGAACAAGCTGAGCGTGAAGAAGCAGAGCGTCAGGCACAATTAGCGAAAGAACAAGCCGAGCGTGAAGAAGCCGAACGTCAGGCACAATTAGCGAAAGAACAAGCTGAGCGTGAAGAGGCACAGCGTCAGGCACAATTAGCGAAAGAACAAGCCGAGCGTGAAGAAGCCGAACGTCAGGTACAATTAGCGAAAGAACAAGCTGAGCGTGAAGAAGCAGAACGTCAGGCACAATTAGCGAAAGAGCAAGCTGAGCGTGAAGAAGCAGAACGTCAGGCGCAATTAGCGAAAGAACAAGCCGAGCGTGAAGAAGCAGAACGTCAGGCGCAATTAGCGAAAGAACAAGCCGAGCGTGAGGAAGCAGCACGCCAAGAACAGTTAGCAAAGGAACAAGCTGATCGTGAAGAAGCAGAACGTCAGGCGCAACAAGCAAAAGAACAAGCTGAGCGTGAGGAAGCAGAACGCCAAGAACAGTTAGCTAAAGAACAAGCTGAGCGTGAAGAGGCAGAACGCCAGGCGCAATTAGCGAAAGAACAAGCTGAACGTGAAGAAGCAGAACGTCAGGCGCAATTAGCAAAAGAACAAGCCGAGCGTGAAGAGGAAGAGCGTCAAGCACAATTAGCTCAAGAACAACAAAAGCCGAAAAAAGAAGGTTTCTTCTCCCGCCTTAAAAAAGGCTTGTTGAAAACCAAGGCCAATATCGGCTCAGGCTTTGCTTCGGTATTCAAAGGCAAGAAAATCGATGATGAGCTGTTCGAAGATCTAGAAACGCAATTGCTAACGGCTGATATTGGTGTTGAAACCACGATGAAGCTAATAGATAACCTGACTGATGCCGCTGATAGAAAGCAGTTAAAAGACGGTGAAGCTTTATATGATCTAATGAAAAAAGAAATGTCAGAGATCTTAAAAACGGCTGAGCAACCGCTTGAGATCCCTACCGATAAGAAACCTTTTGTTATCTTAATGGTCGGCGTAAATGGCGTTGGTAAAACGACAACAATCGGTAAGCTTGCCAAACAGTTTCAAAGCGAAGGTAAATCTGTCATGTTGGCGGCTGGCGATACTTTCCGCGCGGCTGCGGTAGAGCAGTTGCAGGTATGGGGTGAAAGAAACAGTATCCCTGTTGTTGCCCAGCACACAGGTGCTGATTCTGCGTCGGTGGTATTTGATGCCTTCCAAGCCGCTAAAGCGAGAAATATCGATGTATTAATAGCGGATACAGCGGGTCGATTACAAAATAAAGATAACCTAATGCAAGAGCTTGAGAAGATAGCTCGAGTAATGAAAAAGTTAGACCCAGACGCGCCACATGAAGTGATGTTGACGATTGATGCCGGAACTGGTCAGAATGCGATTAGCCAGGTAAAACTGTTTAATCAAGCGGTTGGCTTAACTGGTATCACGTTAACTAAGCTTGATGGTACAGCCAAAGGTGGGGTTATCTTTGCTGTGGCGGATCAGTTTAAGGTGCCAATTCGATATATCGGTGTAGGTGAAGGCATTGATGACTTACGCACCTTTAAGAGTGATGATTTTATCGAGGCATTGTTCAGTCAAGAATAAATAGAGACATCAGTTGCAATAAAGCGGGCAAATTTGCCCGCTTTATTCGATTGCCGAATTGCTACAATGCCACGGACTGAGTGTCATGGTTAAAATAAGTATAAGAGGCCAACATGATTAAATTTGAGCAAGTGAGCAAAACTTATCCTGGTGGGCACAAAGCACTGGAAAAAGTGAGCTTTGAACTTGCAAATGGAGAACTCGCATTTTTAACCGGCCACAGTGGCGCTGGTAAAAGTACATTATTAAAGTTGGTTAGCGTGATGGAAAGGCCATCAGCAGGCCGTGTCTACATTAATGGTGTCGATCTCAATACGGTATCTAACCGGCAAGTTCCTTTCGTTCGCCGAGATATTGGGATTATTTTTCAAAACCACCGCCTACTCGAACGTTACAGCGTATTTGATAACGTCGCACTACCTTTAGTTATTGAAGGTACTCACCATAAACAGATCACCAAAAGAGTACATGCCGCTCTGGACAAGGTGGGTTTGCTTGATAAAGCAAAGTGCCATCCGAGTGTGTTATCTGGAGGTGAACAGCAACGTGTTGGCATAGCAAGAGCGATTGTTAACTCGCCGCCTTTGCTGCTTGCAGATGAACCTACGGGGAACTTAGACCCAGAACTATCGATGGAAATTCTGAACCTATTTGAAGAATTTAATCGCCGTGGTACATCCGTTCTTATCGCTACTCATGATTTGGGGTTAATAGCACGTATGAAATACCGTAGCTTCACGCTTAATCAAGGACGCATGCTACAAGATCCGCTAGCGGAGGACACGCTATGAGTTTGCTGTTTAAAGGACGGGGAAATCAGGCTGAACAGAGTAAAAAATCGATATTTCATCATTTTTACTTTTTTTGTTTGATGATTATTCGTCAAGGTGTACAGAGCCTTGGGGAAATGTGGCGTACGCCAATGGCCTCTTTAATGACTATTCTAGTTTTGGGGCTCAGCCTGACATTGCCTGCGACGCTTTATGTGGTAGTGAAAAATGTACAGCAGGTAAGTAGCGGGTTTAAAGAGGCATCTGAAATATCATTGTTCGTTAAAGATGAAATGACAGAAGCACAGACACAAACCTTGGTGAAGCGACTTGCACTCTATCCAGAAATAGAAAAAGTAGTACTGATTAGTAAAAGCCAAGCTCTGGACGAGTTTAAGTCAATGTCAGGCTTTGGTCAGGCGCTTAACTATTTAGAAGAAAACCCGCTGCCCAATGTTGTGTTGGTAACGCCTGTTAGTCGTTTTAGAAAACCACAAGCCGCAACTGAGCTTCTTACTAAACTTGAAAAAGAGCGCGAGGTCGAGTTTGGTAAGCTGGATATTGAATGGCTAGAGCGCCTAAATGCACTACTGGGGTTACTAAAAGAAAGTGTGATCACCGTGGGGTTTCTATTGCTTAGCGCCGTTATCTTGATTATTGGAAATACCATACGCTTATCCATCATGGACAAGAAAGAAGAAATTCAAGTGCTAAAACTGGTGGGAGCGACCAATACTTTTATTCAGGCTCCGTTTCTTTGGACTGGTGTATGGTATGGCATAGTCGGTGGTTTGGTTGCCTTTATCTGTGTTGGCCTTATGTTGTGGTGGCTGGAGTCAGCTGTATCTACAGTTGTTGGGGTATATCAAAGCAACTTTGTGCTTCAGGGAATGGCAGGGAATGAACTTTTAGTGCTACTTGGCACTGCAATTACTTTAGGGTTTGTAGGCTCTTTTCTTTCTGTACACCGTTATATCAAAGAGATTGAACCTGAAAAGGTATGATTTAACGCTACAAACACCAATCGACTGCTAAAGTGTAGCAGTCGGTTGCCAATTACTATCAGATTTTAGCACTCAAACAATCAGAACTAATTAAATTTAGCACTGTCATAAAAAAATAATATCGTAAAAAGAAGCCTAGTTAATTCAATATTTTTAATATTATTCAGCAGGTTATATTTTATTTTTGAAGTTCTTCTAAAAAGGTTGATTTTAAAAATCAGATAAAGTAGATTGCATTTAGCACTCTAGATGTTAGAGTGCTAAATATACACGAAACGGTTTATCACTGAGGTGAAACATGACTAAAGATTTATACGCATTAGCACTAACTGGGCAGCAAAGCGCAAGTGTTGAAGGTTACCTTCAATCTGTAAGCACAATACCTATGCTTGGCGCTGAGGAAGAGAAAAAACTTGCGACACGTCTTCAGGAAGAAGGGGATCTTAACGCGGCTAAGCAACTCATTATGTCTCATTTGAGATTTGTTGCTCACATCGCAAAAAGTTATTCGGGCTATGGCCTACCTCAGGCTGATTTAATCCAAGAAGGAAATATTGGGTTGATGAAAGCAGTAAAGCGTTTTGACCCAAGCGTGGGTGTGCGCCTTGTTTCTTTTGCGGTACATTGGATTAAAGCAGAAATCCATGAATATGTATTAAAGAACTGGCGTATTGTTAAAGTTGCGACGACAAAAGCGCAGCGTAAATTATTCTTCAATCTACGCAAAAATAAAAAGCGTTTAGGTTGGTTTAACCAAGACGAAGTGACAACGGTTGCAAACGAGCTTGGTGTAAGTGAGAAAGAAGTTCGCGAGATGGAGTCTCGTATGGCAGGCCAAGATATGGGCTTTGACCTATCTGCTGACGATGATGAAAGCCAAGCTGGTAATTTCTCTCCAGTACAGTATTTAACAGACACAAGTAGTGACCTTGCCGAAGAAGTTGAGCAAGAGCAGTGGCAAGAGCAGTCACATAATCGCCTATTTGCAGCACTGAAAACGCTTGATGAACGCTCTCAAGATATCGTAAGTGCACGTTGGCTTGCTGACGAAAAAGCAACATTACAAGATCTTGCTGAGAAATATAGCGTGTCGGCAGAGCGTGTACGCCAGCTAGAAAAGTCAGCAATGAAAAAGCTGCAAAACGCAATGAGCTAAATTTTGCAAAAATGATAAATCGTGTGTCAAATGCCGCTACTCAGCGGCATTTTTATTTTCTATAAATAGATCAGTACCTTAACTATCATACTCTGAGATTCCTCTGGCAGCCTCTAAACTATCATCATTTTGAGCTTACAAGTGTTCGCTTATTTTACTATAATGCGCAAGATTTTAATTCTGGAGTGGTTAAATTGATTGCCATTATACGAATTCTCTTATTAACAGTGTTTATCATTGTTAGTGGTATTTGCGGATTGTTATTGTGCATTGTGCGCCCTTTTCATGCTAACAATGTGCACACGATAGCCAAATGGTATGGCTATATGTCAAAGTTGATAGGCGTTGAGTTGGTGATAACGCAGCATGAAAATGCCAAGCATGTTGTCCCCGCGATGTATGTTGCAAATCACCAAAATAATTATGATCTCTTTACGCTGCCGGCCGTGGTGCCAAAAAACACCGTCAGCATGGGGAAAAAAAGTTTAAAGTGGATCCCGTTTTTTGGACAAATGTATTGGCTATCTGGCAACATTTTGATTGATAGAGCCAATCGTTCTAAAGCCTTAGGAACACTGACCAAATCAGCAAAAAAAATCACCGAGTCAAAACTATCGGTTTGGATGTTCCCTGAAGGGACCAGAAGCTATGGTCGCGGTTTGTTGCCATTTAAAACCGGGGCATTTCACACCGCAATGAGCGCCAATGTGCCTATTATCCCAGTATGTATGAGTTCAACGCATGAGCAGATAAAGCTCAATCGTTGGAATAATGGTAAGGTCTATATCGACATGCTAGAACCGGAATATTTAGACCCTGAAGTGCCAGCAAGGGATCACGCTGCTCAGATCCATGCTAAAATGGCTCAAAGAATAGCTGAATTAGATGCAAAAGCGAGATTAAAATAATGGAAAACTGGCGTGAGATAAGTGAAGACATCGTTTCTTCATTGCTAGAAGACGGTTCAAACCCTGAAACGCTTTATGAAGTAGAACATCACTTTGTAAGTGAGGATTTTGACAAGCTGGAAGCAGCAGCATTAGCGGCATTTAAATTGGGCTATGATGTTGAAGAACCAGCAGAGCTTGAGCTCGAAGACGGCGGTAAAATTTGGGGCTTTGATGTTGTAGTAGAAGCCGAACTGGATACCGACGTTATCATGGAAGACGTAGACAAGTTAGAAAAGGTTGCACTAGACGCTGGCGTTGAATACGACGGCTGGGGAACTTATTTCCAAGAATAGCAACTGTATAAAACCCAGCATGTATATGGTGTTGGGTTTCCCCTTCTGCAACACTTCATAAATACCTCAAATTAAATCACTTAATTAAGTAAACTGGTATAACAAGCGTTTCTGAGTGGTTGTAATTTCACCATACCTTTGTGTGAATTTAATCTGAATAGATGGTGTTTCACCTCATTCAATGGTATTAATATTCATTGGCTAACTACGTAGTGTAAGCGATTCATGCAGATTGTCCTCCCAATTGAAGATCTTAGACCTGGCATGTTTGTGGATAATGTTCACAAGCATAAGTCTGACGCGGGTATTAAGATCAAATCTCGGGGAATGGTCAGAGATGAAGCCATCATTCAAAAGCTGATTGACAAAGGAGTACTTGAGCTCACTATAGACTTTACGCAGAGCGATATTCCTGTACCACAGAAATACCAGCAGCCAGCAGAACCGGTCACTGAAGCACCACAAGCCCCTGAAGAACCTGCCGCCAAAAATGGCATGGATGGCAGTCTTTCCACCGCTCGCAGCAAACCAAAATCCAAAGCCAAAACGGTGAGTAAAGAACAAACTTTGCAGCAAGAATTTGCGGTTGCGATGCAAAAGTTTGAAAAGAATAACCGTCAGATCCAAAGCCTCTATGGAGATGTAACATCGGGTTTGAAGGTCGATATGAGCCTCATCAATGAGGTAAGTAAAGACATCGTCGATTCGGTACTGCGTAATTCAAATGCGATGGCGATTTTAACTCGGATCAAAGACAAAGATGCCTACAATTGGCGTCATATGACCAACTGCGCAATTCTGATCACCGTATTTGCCAAGCACCTTGGTTTGCAACATCACATTATTGAACAGTTAGCCATGGGGGCGATGTTGCATGACATTGGTCACGCTAAGTTACCCCAGGGGTTGATCAATAAGCCGGGTAATTTTACCGATCTTGAGTATCGTGCGGTCAAAAAGCACGTGGCGCAGTCTTTAGGATTGAGCAAAGGTGAGTCTGGGATCACGCCTATTATGCTGGACATGATCATCAACCATCATGAACGCTTAGATGGTACAGGTTATCCCAGAGGGATTAAGGACGACGCACTCAGCACCGCGGCAAGAATGATGGCGATTGTGGATGTATACGACGCCATAACCTCAGATCAGCACCACAAAGAGGCTGATGAACCAATTAATGCGTTACGTTTTTTACTGTCGAGTAAAAAGCAATTTGATCCTATTTTAGTGCAGCGTTTTATTAAGTGTATGGGGGTTCACCCCGTAGGGACTATTGTTAAACTGACCAACGAGCGATTAGGATTGGTACTAGAAGGCAATAAGCATGCACCAACCGCACCTCTTGTACGTGTGTTTTACAATACCAAACATCTCCACCATGTTACGGCAAAAGATTTGGATTTAAGCGAGTCAGAGATAAAAGTGATCGCAAGTGTCAGGCCGCTTGATTATCAAATTAACCTCTCACGATTGCTAAGAGATCAATTATTGATTTAAGGTTTGGATTGCGCGACTGGGAAGAAAGCGTTTTTACAGCGTCTTTTGAGATTTTGCCATCTAGCAGAGAGCATTGCGCCAGTCATACAGCTTGCCATCATTAATATCCACAGTAATGTTCCCTTTTCCGAATGTAACGCCGCACAGCTTAGCAGCAGTGATAGCAGCGCTGCGACAATTGCACCTAGCCAGTATTGACTGACCGGATTATCACACTCTCCTGCGTGGCGACAGGCACAGTAGTTTGCTTTACACAGGCAATATACGCTGAGACCGCAAAATACCAATGCGCAAACGATTAATGCTATCGACATGTTGTTCTCCTTAGCACGATTAACACACTGAATGACTCATACTCAGATTGAAGAGTGTATATAAGGGATGAAGGTACGTCAATGATATTGGTAATTATTATCATTTGGTAATTTGTCTCATCCGATGAGTTTACAAAGTGCGTAATTTGTTCGTTATATGTTCACTTAATCAACGAAAAGTCGCAAAAAAGGAGATTTCTACTCCACTTTTAGGTAGGGTGTCATGAATTTATTATTCTGCCAATTTGGTGGGTGTGTGGCATAGCTGGATATTGGCTAGGTGAGCAAGGTCAAAGTGAGGCTGCGCAGTGTTACTCGAATTGGTTTTTTTAACCATTACTCAGGAAATGGTTAGTTCACAGGGGATTAGAGTATGAACAAAGTATTATTAGGTCTTATCGCATCAGGTGCGATTTTATCGTCATCACAAGCACTAGCTGCCGCCTTCCAACTTGCGGAACAAAACGTATCTGGCCTTGGTCGTGCTTATGCGGGTGAAGCATCTGCAGCCGACGATGCGTCAGTGGTAGCACGTAACCCAGCATTGATGGGTAAGCTATCGGGCACGCAACTATCAGTCGCAGCTATGTATGTTCAACCAGATGTAAGCCTAACAGGGACTAGTACCAATAATGGTATTCCTGCATCAGCGTTAAATGACAACAGCATCGCACCAAGTGCTATTATTCCTGCTATTTATGCAACGCACAAATATAACGACCAATGGTCGATTGGTGCAGGTATCTATTCACAGTTTGGTCTATCTACAGAATTCGATAAGGATTATGTTGCTGGCCAAATCGCGGGTGAAACTGAAATCAAGACCGTTAACTTAGGTATTTCTGCTGCTTACCAAATTGATGAGCAATGGAGCGTAGCGTTTGGTATTAATGAAGTTTATGCCGATGCTAAAATCGTTCGTAACCTTGGTGCGACAACGACAGGTTTGCCAGCCAGTACTCAGGCGGTACACTTAGAAGGTGACGATTATGGCTTTGGTTGGAACCTAGGCGTTGCTTATCAAATTGATGAAAACAACCTAATCGGCTTCCATTACCGTAGTGAAACAGATATCACATTTGATGGCCACTTTAGCAACGACTTACCAGCAGCGATGGGCGGCTTGAATGGCGCGTCACTACCTGGTTCAGTGGATGTAACGTTACCTGCGATTGCTGAGATCTCAGGTTCTCATAAATTAAACCAAGAAACCTCACTACACTACAGCGTACTTTGGACTGGCTGGAGCAGCTTCGATGAACTTAAAGCGATTATCGGTACTTCACAGTCGGCATTTACGAAAGAAGAAAATTTTTCAAACTCTTTGCGCTTCTCTGTTGGTGCTGATTATCAGTTAAGTGAATATGTTAAGTTGCGTGCAGGCATGGCGTATGATGAATCGCCTGCGGATGAAAACCTTCTATCAATTTCAATCCCAGATACAGACCGTACATGGTACTCTTTTGGTGCTGAGTATACTTTACCAAATCAAGCAACACTTGATTTTGGTATCAGTCTACTACGAGGCAAGACTCAAGACTTTATCGAGACCGACAAAGCGCAAAGCGAGTGGGGTTTCCGCTCTAAAGGCCATGCGATGATCTTTGGTCTTCAGTATAACCACAAGTTCTAATTGTGAGAGAACATTAAAAAAGCGGCTTGGCCGCTTTTTACTTTCTATAGCTTAGATTTAAGTTGATATAGCAAAGCATGAGCTTGCTTTGGTGTCATATCATCGGGATCCATATCTGCAAGTAGCGCTTCAACCTCAGAAGGCTCATTGGCAAGCATTAAGCTCTGCTGTACAGGTGCGGCTACATGAACAGGCTTATCGCCAACGACACTCTGATGTTGCTCTAACAAAGCGAGTTTCTGTTTCGCTAACTTAATCACTGCTTTTGGCACGCCGGCAAGACTTGCTACCTGTAAACCAAAACTCTTACTTGCAGCCCCTTCCATCACTGTGTGTTTGAAGGCAATAGTATCGTTATGTTCAACGGCATCCAAATGCACATTAACAAGGCCTGCTTGCTGCTCAGCCAATTCGGTTAACTCAAAATAATGAGTAGCAAACAGTGTTTTTGCTGCAATTTTGCTGGCGAGATAATCCGCTGTCGCATAAGCGAGTGATAAACCGTCATAGGTGCTTGTCCCACGACCAATTTCGTCCATTAGCACCAATGATTGGGCGGTTGCATTGTTTAAAATGGTTGCAGTTTCGGTCATTTCAACCATAAAGGTTGAGCGCCCAGAGGCAAGGTCATCACTGGCACCAATGCGAGTAAAAATACGATCGACAATTCCGATGGTGGCTGCGCTTGCCGGTACATAGCTGCCAATATGCGCCATCAACACAATTAACGCGGTTTGACGCATATAGGTCGATTTACCACCCATATTTGGTCCAGTAATAATGAGCATTTTACGTTCATCGTTGAGTTTTACTGGGTTGGCAATGAATGGTTCTTTACTTACTTGTTCTACGACTGGGTGGCGACCATCCACTAAATCAATTTCAGTGCCCTCGGTAAGCGTGGGCTTGCAATAGTCTAGTGTCTGAGCACGTTCGGCTAAGGTGTTTAATACGTCCAGATCGGCAAGCGCTGCAGCCATGACTTGCAATTGTTCAATATAAGGAGCGATGAGTTCAAAGAGCTCTTCATATAGGCGCTTTTCAAGTGCTAGTGCTTTCGATTGGCTACCAAGCACTTTGTCTTCATGTTCTTTTAGCTCAGGAATAATGTAGCGTTCGTTATTTTTCAGTGTTTGTCTGCGAATGTATTCCGCGGGCACTAAGTGCGAATTGGCCCGGCTGATCTCAATATAAAATCCGTGAACGCGGTTATACCCAATTTTTAATGTCGAGATCCCTGTGCGTTCGCGCTCTCTTTCTTCAAGTTTTTCTAAAACATCCGTGGCACCTGCGCTTAATGCGCGTAGCTCGTCAAGCTCTGCATTGTAGCCCTGTGCTATTACTCCACCATCACGAATGAGAACAGGGGGATTGTCGATAACCGCTCGTTCTAACAAATCTTGTAACTTAGGTAATGCAGGTGAATGGCTAATAATAGACTGAAGTCTCGTATCCGTCGCATCTTGTAAAATATCATGCAGTGGCGGTAACGCTTGTAATGCACTTCTTAAGCGCGTTAGATCACGCGGACGAGCGGTAAATAACGCTAACCGGGCTACGACTCGTTCAATATCGCCAATGTGTTTTAGTGCATCGTAAACTTCCATGCATAGTTGTTGTTCGATAAGGCTCGCAATCGCATTGAGTCGAGCATTGAGCTCTTTGCGTTCGCGCACGGGCGTATGAATGCGGCGTTTTAGTAAGCGCGAACCCATGGCCGTTGAAGACTTATCTAAAATCTGCGCTAAGGTGTTTTCAACACCGCCAGAGAGGTTTAGAGTTAGCTCTAAGTTTTTGCGCGTCGCGGCATCTAAGATCACCGCGTGCTCATTCTTTTCGAGCGTGATCGCACGTATATGAGGTAATGCAGTGCGTTGCGTGTCTTTCACGTATTGCATGACACAACCCGCGGCGATTAAACCCATATTGGCATTGTCGACACCAAAACCGACTAAGTCGCGGGTTGCAAACTGCTGACAAAGTAAATGCTTTGCTGTGTCTAAATCAAACTCCCAATCTGGACGGCGACGACTGCCTTTAATGCTTTCTAGCACTAAAAGGTTCTGAAATGATTCTGGATATAACAATTCTGCGGGCTGCAAGCGCTGTAACGTGGAATTAAGTGCTTCGTCAGTCTGTAGCTCTACGATATTAAATCGGCCCGAGTTAATATCAAGATAGGCAACGCCATAACCTAAGTTTTTTGGATGTTGGTAGACCGCCGCAAGTAAATTATCTTGGCGTTCTTGCAATAGTGCTTCGTCGGTGACGGTACCTGGAGTAACAATACGCACAACTTTACGTTCTACAGGACCTTTACTGGTCGCAGGGTCGCCAACTTGCTCACAAATAGCAACAGATTCACCCAGTTGTACCAAGCGAGCTAAGTAGTTTTCAACTGCATGATAGGGAACACCCGCCATTGGAATTGGATTGCCACCGGCTTTACCGCGATAGGTTTGAGAAATATCAAGAAGCTGCGCCGCTCTGATAGCATCGTCAAAGAAGAGTTCATAAAAGTCGCCCATGCGATAGAACAGCAAGATTTCTTGATGCTGAGCTTTAATTCGCAGGTATTGCTGCATCATTGGGGTTTGTTGGTTTATAGTGTGTTCTGAATATAGATCTGACGACATTGTTGATACCTAAAAGGTTTTCCTATGGAGCACTACAAAGAGATAGCCGAATATGCGGCACAATTGGGCGCTATTCTAACGAATAACGGCGTAACAATCACTACCGCAGAGTCATGTACAGGTGGTGGGGTGAGTTATGCGTTAACAGATACGCCGGGGAGCTCTGCTTATATCGAACGTTGTTTTGTGACATACAGTAATCAAGCTAAGCACGAATTATTGGGAGTATCACAACAAACCCTAACGCAATTTGGTGCCGTGAGTGAGCAAACGGTTTTGGAGATGGTCAAAGGTGCTCAGCAGGCAGCTCATGCTGAAGTTGCCATTGCTGTGTCTGGTATCGCTGGACCAACTGGAGGCAGCGTTGATAAGCCCGTAGGTACTGTATGGTTTGCTATTGCGAATAGTGATAGAGTTCAGGCATTTCACCAAGTATTTACTGGGAATAGGGCCGAAATAAGACTTCAAGCCATTGAATTTGCATTAAAAAATGCTATAGCGATGGTAAAATCATAAAATTCTACTTGATACTGTGATTTCATACAGTATACTAGGTGTCATTACGCTGAATTGGAGAAGCAAATGAACGATAACAAGCAAAAGGCATTAGACGCAGCACTATCACAAATTGAGCGTCAGTTTGGTAAAGGCTCAATCATGAAACTGGGTGAGAACAAGGCGCTAGATATTGAAGCCATCTCAACGGGTTCATTAGGTCTGGATATTGCACTTGGTATCGGCGGCTTACCAACTGGTCGTATTGTTGAAATCTATGGTCCAGAATCATCAGGTAAAACAACGCTAACATTACAAGCGATTGCAGAAGCGCAAAAAATGGGAAAAACATGTGCGTTCGTTGATGCTGAACACGCACTCGATCCAATCTATGCCGAAAAGCTAGGCGTTAATGTTGATGAGTTATTAGTATCACAGCCTGACACCGGTGAACAAGCGCTTGAAATTTGTGACATGCTAGTTCGTTCTGGTGCGGTTGATTTGGTTGTTATTGACTCGGTAGCAGCACTTACCCCTAAAGCTGAAATCGAAGGCGATATGGGTGACTCACACGTTGGTTTGCAGGCTCGACTCATGTCACAAGCATTGCGTAAGCTTACTGCTAATATCAAACGCTCGAACACATTATGTATTTTCATCAACCAAATTCGTATGAAGATTGGTGTGATGTTTGGCAACCCTGAAACCACAACTGGTGGTAACGCACTTAAATTCTATGCATCTGTACGTCTTGATATTCGTCGTATCGGTTCAGTGAAAGAAGGTGATGAGGTTGTTGGTAACGAAACTCGTGTTAAGGTTGTGAAAAACAAAGTAGCACCACCATTTAAGCAAGCTGAGTTCATCATCATGTACGGTGAAGGTACGTCGAAACAAGGTGAGTTGATAGACTTAGGTGTGAAACACAAACTGGTTGATAAAGCGGGTGCTTGGTTTAGCTATAACGGCAGTAAAATTGGCCAAGGTAAAGCAAACTCAATTAAGTTCTTAAAAGAAAATGTTGAGATTGCCAATGAAATTGAAGGCAAGTTAAGAGAAATGCTCCTAGCGCAAGCGGTTATTATGCCTGAAGAGGGTGAAGATAAAGGCCTTGCTGAAGTTGAAGACGATTTAGAGCTATAGGCTAACCACTCAAGCTTAACTGCTCGCCAGCAAGCTTGAGCTATATTTTAAAAAGCCCAAAGGTTAACCTTTGGGCTTTTTACATTTTATAAAAGTTTACTTTTGATAACAAAGAGATAGTTATCGATTAATCCGAACAATACAGCTATTTTGATATAAAAATAAAATACGTTGTTTGATTTTCAGCTATTAACCCACCTTTTCAACAAGTTATGTAACTTGCCTTGATGCTTTACATCATCAATCTTATTGAAAGCAGAAAAATTAGGCAAATTGGGGTGATTTCGACTATGGTTTTCTGGTAAAATCTGCGCCTAATTTTTTCTAAGTGAATTTGCAATGGGTAAAAACGTCGTTGTATTAGGCACCCAATGGGGTGACGAAGGTAAAGGTAAAGTAGTTGACCTACTTACAGATAAGGCTTCTTTAGTTGTTCGCTACCAAGGCGGACACAATGCTGGCCATACACTAGTAATTAACGGTGAGAAAACGGTACTACACTTGATCCCATCAGGTGTACTACGCGAAGACGTTAAATGTGTAATTGGTAATGGTGTAGTACTTGCACCAGATGCACTAATGAAAGAAATCCACATGCTTGAAGCGCGTGGCGTTCCTGTACGTGAGCGTCTATTGATCAGCGAAGCATGTCCTTTGATCTTGCCTTACCACGTTGCACTAGACCAAGCGCGTGAACTAGCGCGTGGTGAAAAAGCCATTGGTACAACTGGCCGTGGTATTGGTCCTGCGTACGAAGATAAGGTTGCACGTCGTGGTTTACGTGTTGGCGATCTTTTCAACCCAGAGCAATTTGCTGCGAAGCTTAAAGAAGTACTAGAGTTCCACAACTTCGCCTTGGTTAACTACTACAAAGTAGATCCAGTAGACTTCCAGAAGACATACGATGATGCAATGGAAGTAGCAAAAGTACTTAAGTCAATGATTGTTGACGTTACTGAGCTACTTGATCAAGCGCGTAATGCTGGCGACCATATTCTATTTGAAGGTGCGCAAGGTACATTACTTGATATTGACCACGGTACTTACCCGTACGTAACCTCATCAAACACGACGGCTGGTGGTGTTGCGACTGGTGCAGGTTTTGGTCCGCTACACTTAGATTACGTTTTAGGTATTGTTAAAGCTTACACAACTCGTGTTGGTTCAGGTCCTTTCCCTACAGAGCTTTACGATGGTCAAGACAAGCAAGACCCAGTTGGCAGACACTTAGGCGAGAAAGGCAACGAGTTTGGCGCAACAACTGGTCGTTTACGTCGTACCGGTTGGTTTGATGCAGTGGCAATGCGCCGTGCAGTTCAAATCAACAGCATCAGTGGTTTCTGCTTAACTAAACTAGACGTACTTGATGGTTTAGAAAAAGTGAAAATCTGTACTGGTTACCAATTAGAAGACGGCACTGTGACTAATGTGACTCCTCTTGCTGCTGAAGGCTATGAGAAAGTGACTCCAGTCTACGAAGAAATGCCAGGTTGGAGCGAAAACACCTTTGGTGCAACTTCTGTTGAGCAGCTTCCTGAAGCCGCTATCAATTATATCAAGCGCCTAGAAGAAATCACTGGCGTGCCAATTGATATCATCTCAACAGGCCCAGACCGCGTTGAAACAATGATTGTTCGCAACCCTTTTGCTGAATAATCCTGCTGTCGATTGATAAAGAAAAAAGCTGCTACGGCAGCTTTTTTTGTGTCTATTACCCTACAAGTTTTTGTCTTCCTGCCGATAAGTAAGTGAATTTTTGCTCAGATGATGAAATTAGACTTCGCTTTGGCGTAAATAATGCTTAATCAAATTTGAGTGTCGATGTTGCTGCAGAGCAAGTAATTTGCCTTTGCAGCCTGCTATAGTTAAACAATCAGCTTTACTTTGATGGGTCTTCGATGAATTACTTACTTCGTTATTTTGCAGCTTCAGCATTGAGTGTTTCCTTAAGCCTCAGTATACAGAGCAAAGTATCTGCCGAAGAGGCTATCGAAGCTGTGCCTTTGTATACGCAGCAAGAGCTACTAGCACTCATTGAAAAAAATCAACACCTTGCTCGGGTTAAAGCGGATGAGTGCCAGCTGGTTAAAGATATTGAAGCGCGTGCTGAAATCATGGCGCTGCCTTCGTATCAGTTTCTTTATGGTGACATGTTAGCTTATGCCGTGTGTGTAGACAGAGATGTTGAGCTCGGCCTTTATTATATGAAAAGGGCAGCAGAGCAGGGCCTTGCCGCGGCGCTTGAACAATTAGGTCGTTACTATGATGTTGGCCAGTTGGTGCAAGAAGATAAAGCGATGGCGGTAACCTATCTGAGAGAAGCCGCAGCACTTGGCAACTTAAACGCTCAATTAAGACTCGTAGATGTGTTTAATCAAGGCCACGGTAGCCCTAGAGATTATGAAGACGCCTATCGATGGTTGTTCCATTCCGCAGTTGCAGATAAAAAGCTACATAAGCGGATTCAGGTAGCACTAGGTCAACTGGCAAACAAAATGCCTGATAGTGTGGTCAAGCGTGCGAGATTGCCTATATAACCTGAACTCGGGATAACAACTTGTTCTCTAGCAGCTGCTATCCCTTACTACTGCGTTAAATTTGCTTGCAATAGGCCAGCTATTGGCGCACAAATTTGCCTTGTATTAAGAAATAACTTCTGGCTAGAGTGACACTACGCTTTTGAACTTAGTGATTTTAGTGGATTAACTTACTTCTTATCCCGAGTTCAGGTTGTATAACCTGAGGCTCAGGTTAACTCCGTTGGATCAATAGATATTACTTCAGCAGGTTTTGAGTGCAAAGTAAAAGCGGCGTAAGTGACGCCGCTTTGCTTGTTTCTAAATAAAGCTCGTAAAGTTAGCTTATTTCTTATCCAAATCTCAGGTTAAGTAATTTGCTGGCTGCTAAGCTTTGCACCAATTTGGCTTTCTTTATTCACATTTGGATCTTTAAGAACCGTTAACTTAGGCGGTTGTAACGCCAATACGCGGTCGCCTTCCTCTGGAAGCTTTTTCATGTCAGAGGTAAACGGGCGGATCAAGATGGGTTCCTCATCTTTGTTCTGCTCTGTGAGTACAAACAGCGGGATTGCTTCACTGTTAACCTCTTTATACTGTTCCCATTTAAACTCTTCTGAGATCCGCGTTACGCTCACTTTGCCGCCCTTAGCCATCATGCTACTTAGCTTGGCGTAATTACCTTCGTCACCAAACAAAATTTGGCGAGAAAGGAAAGTGGCGCTATCTTTGTTCGCCTTGGCGTGGTTAGTGGATGATTTGAGCGAATAAACACATTGATCGCCAAGTAAATGAGAAAAGTACTGTACACCTAAAGCGTTGTGATGACGGTTAGGTGAAAGCGCTAGCACTGACTTTAAGCTGGTCAATGGGAGGTAACGCTCTGCATGTTCCGACTGTGGGTTACCATAGTAACAAGGCAGTCCGTCCATTCTCGCCATCTTGCAGTTTTCCCAAGCGGGATCGGAGAGGTAAACATCAATATTTTGGTCTTTTAAGCCTTTAGCCACCGCTCTAGCTACATGGTTTGCACCAATGATAAGTAAGGTATTGGGCTTTGGTTGACGCACTCCTAAAAGACGTGCGAAAGGCGTTGCCGTTAGGCTTTGTAGTACCACGGTGACAATGATGACGGTGAAGATAAGCGGCACCATTTTATCCGCATCTGCTATCTGTGATTTGGTCATACTCAACGCAAAAACTGAGCCTACCGCTGCAGCAACAATACCTCGAGGAGCTATCCAACTTAACAGAATACGAGACTTTATCGGTAAGTCTGTATTGAACGTCGATAAGAATATCGACAGTGGTCGAGCAATAAATAATACTACAGCTAGAAAGATAAAGACGTCAGTGTCTAACAGCATTAAATCTTCTAACTTGAGTCGTGCCGCGAGTAAGATAAATAAGCTCGAAATCAGGATCATTGAGAGATCTTCTTTAAATTCTAACACTGAGTCTATTTCCAAGTCATCTTGGTTAGCGAGCCAAATACCAAAGATAGTCACGGCTAGTAAACCCGACTCATGGCTCAGATGATTCGATAGCGTAAAGCTAAACAACACTAGCGCTAAAATGGCGAACTTGTGAAGCTCGAAAGGAAGCCACTCTTTTCTTATTAGGTAAGTGGTAAGGTAACCTGATGCGACGCCAATACTTATCCCCACACCAAGTGTTGATACGAGCGCCCACAGGGTATGACTGAAGATACCTTCGCCACCAACTAAAGAGACGGCTTCAAATACGAGTACCGCAAAGAGTGCACCAATTGGGTCTATGACTATACCTTCCCAACGTAAAATACGGTCTATGTCTTTGTCTGGGCGCATGGCGTTCAGCATCGGGGCAATAACTGTTGGACCAGTCACGACAAGTACTGCGCCCAAAACGGCGGCAACTTGCCAGTTAAGCTCCAGCACAAAAATTGCGGTCGTTGCTATCACCGCAAAGGTTGCTAACATCCCGATAGAACAAAGATTCCGTACAACCTTACCGATTCCTTTGAGTTCTTTAAAATGCAGGGTTAGTGAACCTTCAAAGAGGATTACAGCAACGGAAAGTGAGACGACGGGAAAGAGTAAATCCCCGAGTAAGGCATCTGGGTCCAGCGTGCCACTAAATGGCCCCAAAGCAAGACCTATAAGAAGTAAAAACAAAATTGCTGGAACCTTAAAGGCCCAAGCAAGCCATTGTGCTATTACAGAACATACTGCAATACCTGCAATGTAGATTGCTGACATAGATTCTCCCCGGTTGGATTATCCCAACATTTTTATCAGTATAGCTAGCATCCAGTTATAACACAGCGCGAATGAGGGTAAAGTGAATAAATTACTGAAAATAAGGTATTATAAAATTGATTTATGGTGGTCATAAATAATTAACATGGGATAGGGTTGCAATCTTACCCTTGCTTACGTTAAGGTAATAAACGTTCAAGGCGTGGAGTAAATCGCGCCGTCATTCACAATCTACTCATTACGCAATTATTCATTGCGGTACAGCCTTTCCGGCCGCACCAAACCATGGTGGCCCTGTTGGAAACGGCTCGACATCAAAGGTTAAGTACTTGATGTCACAATCAATCTTCTATTAGTGAAATGTCAGCCAGTTAACGATTGTTACTGCGTCTGGGTTTAGCATGTGTGGCGACATGATGGGACTAAGGTCTTCGCCGCCGCACGTCTGTTTGTTTTATCTATTTGCCGACTTTTTGGTCGATGCATTGCGCTTTCTGTTGTCTTCTAATAGGAGATATTTGGAGTACCAACTCGTGAGTGGGTGGTTAATTTAATGCAGGAATTTATGTCGATGAAACAGTCAAAACGTATAGTAATCAAGATCGGGAGTGCGTTGATCGCGCCAGAGCAAGATGGGTGTCGATCCCGCTATTTACTCAGCATCGCGCAATTCATCGTGCGTTGTCGAGCCCGAGGTATCGAAGTGATCCTCGTCTCTTCAGGTTCAGTCGCAGCAGGGTCGCACTTATTTCCAAACTCAGAGCAGCCGAGCATTGCGGTAAAAAAAGCGATGGCGGCAGCTGGCCAAACCGAGATGATGGCTACGTGGGACCGCTTCTTCGACTTTCCGTCGGCGCAGATATTGCTGACTCATGGCGACCTGCGTGACAGGGAGCGATATACCAGTATTCGTGAAACAATATTCACTTTACTCGATCATGGAATACTGCCTATTATCAATGAAAATGACACCGTGACCACAGACGATTTGAAGGTGGGAGATAACGATAATTTGTCTGCCATGGTAGCGGGGGCTGCAGATGCCGATGGGCTAATTATTTGCTCCGATGTCAGTGGTTTATATAACAAAAATCCTAATTTACACGCAGATGCAGAGCTGATCTCAGAAGTGACAGAGATCACTGAAGAAATCTACGATATGGCAGGTTGTCCAACGAGCAAGGTTGGCACCGGTGGTATGAAGACCAAAATTGAAGCTGCTGAAAAGGCGACGTCTCACGGTATAGATACTTATATTGTTAACGGCTTCGAAGAAACAACCTTTGAATTATTGTTAGCGGGAAAAAATCCAGGCACGGTATTTACAGCCTATGATAAACCGATGCAAGAAGCAGTGCATTGGATGACTCACACAGCATCAGAGCAAGGTGAGCTGGTCGTAGATAGCGATTATGGCTCAGGCGAAAATCAAGTGGTGGGTCAGTTAAGTGGCGATGAAATCACTGAAGTAAAAGGTGAGTTTTCTGTTGGAGATACCGTACTCGTGAGAAGCAAAGATGGTAAGCGCTTAGCCAAAGCAACCACCAATTACAGTAGCTGCCTATTAAACTTTTTAACTGAACATGAAGAGAATCCGATCAGCGAAAGAATTCAAGATAGTATCGGACCCGTTATTTCAGAACAAGATATTGCATTATTGGAGAAGTCATAAGACATGAGTTTAATCACAGATATTTCATCACAGGCTGCAAAAGCAGCGAAACAGTTAGCACTATTATCTACAGAGCAAAAAAATGCAGTGTTAGCAGATATGGCAAAAGGGATCCGTGATAACAGCGATGCCATTATTAAAGCCAATGAAGCTGACTTAGCTGCTGCTCGTGATAACCAGCTTAGCGACGCCATGATAGATAGATTAACGCTTAACCAAGCGCGGATTGAAAGCATGGCTGAGGGCATTGAGACCATCATTCAACTGGACGATCCAGTGGGTGCACGTAGAGACATGGGTGTAAGACCAAATGGCATTAAAATCAGTAAAATGCGAGTGCCACTTGGTGTTGTCTGCATGATTTATGAGGCGCGCCCCAATGTCACCGCTGACGCCGGTGCACTATGTTTTAAATCAGGTAATGGTGTTATTTTGCGTGGTGGTAAAGAAGCGTTATCAAGTTCTTTAGAGATCGCAAAAGCGATGCATCAGGCGCTCGAAAAACATAATCTACCTGCCGCGTTGGTTTCTGTTATTCCGGATCCAGACCGCGCGTTGTTAATGGAGCTGATGCAGCAAAAAGAATATATCGACCTTATCATCCCACGTGGCGGTGAGGGTCTAATCAATTTCGTTACTGAGAATAGTACGGTGCCAGTGATCCAGCATTTTAAGGGCGTGTGTCACTTGTATATAGATAAAGCGGCCGATCTCGATAAAGCAATGGCGCTTCTGTTAAACGGTAAAACGCAGCGTACTGGTGTATGTAATGCGCTTGAAGGGTTAATCGTTCATCAAGATATCGCTCCGACTTTTTTACCGAAAGTTGCTGCAGCACTAGCAGAAAGGGGTGTGAAAATTAATGCGTGTAAGCAAACCGTAGCTTATTTTGATAATGCAGTTGAGTTAAGCGATGACGAATTTGGCGAAGAATACTTGAGTCTTGAAATAGCGGTTCGTCAGGTTGCTGATTTTAATGCAGCGCTTGCACATATTGATCGCTTTGGTAGTCACCATACCGAAGTTATCTGTACGGAAGACAAAGCAGCTGCTGATTTGTTCCAACGCGGTGTAGATGCTTCCGTCGTGATGGTTAACGCCTCTTCACGCTTTAGTGATGGTTCAGCGTTAGGTTTAGGTGCCGAGATTGGTATTGCTACCACCAAATTGCACGCTTACGGACCTATGGGCTTGGAGTCGCTAACAACCGAAAAGTTTTTAGTGAATGGTGAAGGCCAAATCAGAGAATAATGAACTGATGCTGCTTGAGTAGATAGAAGAATTATACTCAGTGGTATACACAGAATGACATAAGTAACTGCAAAGCTCGGGTCGAAAGACTTGGGCTTTTTTCTTTTCGATTTAGAGGGTTAATTTTGTAAGAAGTAAGAAGTAAGAAGTAAGAAGTAAGAAGTAAGAAGTAAGAAGTGCGGAAAGTGGTGGAGCTAAGCAGGATCGAACTGCTGACCTCCTGCGTGCAAGGCAGGCGCTCTCCCAGCTGAGCTATAGCCCCACATTCCGTCAGTGGACGAAGCGAAATTTAATCATTTTTTATATTCCCGTCAACCCCAGACAAAAAATTTCGCTATTTTTTTATAGTCTTTGTTACACTGAACTGAAAATAAAACGAATTAAGCGAATTATGGTTCTGCGTCATATCTTTTCTATTCTCATTATTGGGCTGCTAGCGAGTTGTGCATCACAGCCTGATGAGCCTGAACTTATTATCGAAAAACAATCTCTTCATAAGCGTCTTTCGCCAACTGGTGATAAAGAATTTGCTTTCATTGTAACGGTACAAGCAACACCTCGAATGGAGCTGGATGCAAGTAAGCCAATATCAAGAAGAGAGTTAAAACGCTTTGCCGAGTTTGAGCGTATTGAAGATTCCCCCTCTCTAAAACTCAAGCTAGAAGAGCAAGCTGTCGCCTTATTAAAACCGGCTTTGATTGAGGCGGACTACTGTAATTCAGGTCATAAAATTACCGATGTATACTGGCGACAGCGTAGCGTTCAGTTACGAGGTAAGTGTTTGTGATCAGAAACAATCCAAGTGCACTTGCAGAGCGGCTCGCTCAGTTAGATATCAACTATCTCAATTATGAGCATCCACCGTTACATACTTGTCTAGATGCTGACAACTTGAAGTTAGAGAGAAAAGGGACGCGACTGAAAAATCTCTTCCTCCGAGATAACTATGGAAAGCGACACTTTCTTTTTATTATTCCTGCAGATAAGCAAGTCGACCTAAAAGCGCTGTCTAAATCTCAAGGGGTGTCGCGTTTAGGTTTTGCATCGACGGACAGATTAGCGAAGTATTTAGGGGTGGAACAAGGCTGTGTGTCAGTACTCACACTGCATAACGACAACGAGCAACGAGTCGAATTATGGCTTGATAGTGAACTGCAATCTGCGCACTTATGGCAGTGCCATCCCCTAGTGAATACTAAAACTTGGGTGTTAACGCTCGAAGATTTAAAGCGCTTTTGGCAAGTCACAGGACATTCACCTCACTGGGTTGACTGTGTTTCTCAAACTCAGAGCTAAGCCGACTGTACAAACGATAAAAAGTGACGCACAAAACCAAGCGATACCAGCTTGCTCATAAATCAAACCCGGAAGGTAAGATCCCAGCACGCCTCCGGAATAATAAAATGAAACATAAGCGCCATTGGTGACGGTTGCAGGTGCCTGACTAATACTGTTGGCTAATGGTGCAGCGGTAGAATGGATCACAAACATACAGCCGCAGAACAGCGTAAATAAGACTACAAAAAAGAACACAGACGCCACGGGTAATAGCGCAATGGTTGCAGCGTAGACTAAAAACATCACAGCTAAAAATCGCCAGGTAGAATGAAATTTACTTTGTAGCCAAGGTGTAACGATAGACCCTAAAGCACCAACTAAATAGCCTGTATAGACCCAGCCCACTTTACTGGGATCAGTTAAATTAAAGTCGTACTTGAGTATAAAAGGTAAAAAGTTGAGTAGCCCCGCGAAGCAGAAAAACATACAAAATACAGAGCTGTATAATCTCACTAGGCGCGATTGCTTGAGTGGTGCCAAGTAATCCCTGATCCTTGTCGCGTGAATTATTGGTGGTTTGTTTTTGCTGGCTCGAATGCTAAATGCCAGCACAATCAATAACAATGCGTTTAGGTAATAGAAACTTTGCCACTCAAACCAGACAGTAAAGTTGGCTGCAAGTGTACGGCCAAAATAACCTCCGGCTATGGTACTTCCGATGTACAAGCTCATGTTTCTTTTCAACTGTGAGCCACTAAATTGTTGGCCGATATAACCTGTCATCGCAGTGAGTGCTGCAGGTAATAATAGCCCTTGAATTAACCGAGCAAACAATAGCCCTGAAAACGAAGTCATTGAAGCAAATGCTAAACTGCTGAGTGCCAAGAGCAGCATGGTCCATTTTAAAATGCGCAGCGGATTGGACTTTGCCAGCAATAACCCGTAGCAGATTGGCGCGATAGCCAGAGGTAGCATAGTTGCTGACATCAGCATGCCCGCATCTGACGCCGATACATTAAATTGCTCTGCAAACTCGGCCAGCAGCGGCTGCGGCGCGTAAAGCACAAAAAAAATGGTCACAGAGCAAAGCAATAGATGAATGACGGGCATTAAGCAATAAGGCGTTTAATTTCGATGGGTTAGCTTAAATTAAAGCAAACTAGATGACAATTTTTTGCGCTAAATCACGATGCGCAACAATAATTTTGGTAGTTTTACATTAGATTGACCGATTCCTCTCTGGTCAATCGAAATTGCTGAGTTAAAATAGTGAAAAGTCTATTTTACGGAGTTGCATGATGGGTTCACTGCAAGATCAGTTGCTAAAAGCAGGTCTAACAACTGAGCACAAAGCGAAAGTTGCAAAAACACAAAAGCGTAAACAGCAGAAGAAAAAGAAAAAAGGCGCAACGAGCGACCAAACAGACCTTCAAAAACATATTGAGCAGACAAAGCTTGAGCAGCAAAAGCGTGCCGAAGAGCTAAATAAAGCGAAGCAAGAAACGCTAAAAGATAAAGAGCAAATTGCTCGCGTGAAGCAGATCTTAGAACACCATAACCAAGATGAGATCCGCGGTAATGTGACCTTTAACTTCACATATCAAAATAAGGTGAAGGAGTTAGAAGTTAATTCCGAAACACAAAAAGCGCTATCAAAGGGGCGTTTAGCGATTTGTGTATTAGAAGAGCAGTTCTACGTACTACAAGATGAACCTGCTAGAAAGATTGCAGAGGTAGACGAGAAGTATATCGTTTTCCATGTTGAGGACAATCAGCAAGGTGATGAGGATGACCCTTACGCTGACTTTGAAGTCCCAGATGATTTGATGTGGTAGTGATTAGGCTTTAGGTCAAACTTTAGTCTACACTGACTTACAACGTTAACCGTCAATAAAAAGAGTAATGATATGAGCAAGATGAAAAAACTACTAGTAGGGACTACGGTGGCAATTTGCGCACTAGGTTCAGCAAGTTCAATGGCTGCAGATGGTAAAGCATTGTATACAGCAAAGATGTGCCAAACCTGTCATGGTGCAGAAGGTAAAGCACCGATCATGCCTCTGTATCCGAAGGTAAATGGTCAAAGCAAAGAGTATTTAGCGGCGCAAATGAAAGATATCAAATCAGGTAAACGTAATAACGGTATGACAGCAGCAATGAAAGCGATGGTTGCTAATGTCACTGACGCTGAAATCGATGCGATTGCAGAGTATCTATCTAAAGTTGAATAACACCAAAGTTAGATATCAAAGATGATAAAAAACCACCGTTCGCGGTGGTTTTTAGTTGAAGATATAATTAAGCTAATTTAGACTTCTATACATCCAAATGTGGAGTCAATAAGGGATCCCCATGTTCGAATTACCTCAGTTAAATTTAAAAGACAAAGTAAGCGCAGAAGAATGGCAGCTGCGTGTTGACCTTGCCGCTTGCTATCGACTGGTTGAGCACTTTCGTTGGGGAGATCTAATTTATACGCATATGTCGGCGCGTTTGCCGGGTACGGATCATTATTTAGTAAACGCCTTTGGCCTGACCTTTGATGAAGTCACCGCTTCTAATTTGGTGAAGGTCGATCTTGAAGGGAATATTCTTGATGATACGCCATTTGAGATTAATCCGGCGGGCTTTACTATTCACAGTGCGATCCATGAGGTGCGAGAAGATGCGCATTGCGTTATCCACCTCCATACCAAAGAGACGATCGCAGTCGCAAGTGTAGAATGTGGTTTATTGCCTTTGAGTCAGCATAGTATGTTCTCCTTACCATCACTGTCGTATCACGGCTATGAAGGCTTAGCAGTGAATATGGATGAAAAAAAGCGCTTGCAAGATGACTTAGGTACAACCAATCATATGCTGCTGGTGAACCATGGTGGTTTAACTGTTGGACCAACGGTAGGCGATGCCTTTATGCGTTTTTATGACTTACAGCGTGCATGCGAGATTCAAGTTGCGATTCAAGCAACGGGACAACAAGCCGTACCTGTACCACAACCCATTATTGATAACATATATAACCAAGCGAATGTCGTGCATAGCGGTAGCACCGGTGGTCAATTAGCATGGCCCGCAATGCTTCGTAAAGCTTACCGCCTAGACCCAAGCTTTGCTCAATAGGAGTCAACATGAAAGTTAATCGCGTCGAAGTTTTCGATATTCATTGTCCAGATAGACCTGCTTGGACACCCGTTTTTGTTCGTATTCACACCGATGAAGGCATTTCAGGGGTTGGTGAAGCTGGGCTTGCATACGATCTCGGCCACAGCGCTGCGGCCAGTATGATCAAAGAAATGGCTGAAGCTTTTTTAATTGGTCATGACCCGTTTCAAACCGAGCTGCTTTGGTCGCGTATGCTCAGAGAAAGCTTTTGGGGTTTAGGTGGCGGACCTGTGGTATATGCGGCAATGTCAGCAATAGATACCGCGCTTTGGGATATTAAAGGTAAAGCCTTAAACCTACCTGTTTATCAGTTGCTTGGTGGTAAAGTGAACCCTGAGCTTCGCACCTATGCCTCACAATTACAGTTTGACTGGGATAGCGAGTTTAAAGCACTAGTTCAACCACACGAATATGCTGAAGCGGCTCACAAAGCCATTGCTGAAGGGTACGATGCGGTTAAAGTTGACCCAATTCAGTACGATAAAGATGGTAACACCTATTACGATAGAACTAAGCTTATCTCGCGCGCGGAAATGAAATTATACCGTGCAAGAATGAAAGCAATACGTGAAGCGGTAGGTGATGAAGTCGACATTATTTTTGAGTGCCACAGCTTACCAGGCGCGACATCAGCCATTCAAATTGCAGACATCGCTGAAGAATTTGATTGTATGTATTATGAAGAGCCAGTGAATTATCTTAACCACTCTTTACATGCAAAGGTAGCCAACAAGACCTCTGTACCAATCGCTGGTGGTGAGCGTTTGTATAATCGCTGGGGTGTTCGCCCTTATTTTGAAGATCAAAGTATTGATGTACTGCAGCCAGATATTGGCCTATGTGGTGGCTTTACGGAAACTAAGAAGGTATGTGATTACGCCGATATCTTTGATATCCGTATTCAGGCGCATGTCTGTGGCGGCCCGGTAGCAACCGCAGCTTCATTACACTTGGAAACCGCGATCCCAAACTTCCTGATCCATGAGCACCATACTTACGCAATCAAAAAGTGGAACAGAGAGCTATGCTTGCAAGACCCACAGCCTAAGAATGGTATCTTTACAGTGTCAGAAGAACCGGGGCTTGGTATTGAGCTAAACGATGAAATCGTGATGCGCTCAGCCCGTGTTGAAATTAAGTAGGTATCTGACGCTCAACGTAAATACCTGAGTTTGGAATAACAGTTAGCTCTTACTATGGTTATTCTTAGACTCAATCAGATACAAAAAACCCAAGCAGAGCTTGGGTTTTTTGTATCTAAGCCAGAGTTATTATTTTAGCAATGACTCAGTTAATACTGGACGAATTTCTTTTACAATCGCTTGGCAAAGCTTAGGCGCGCCACAGATGATGTTGCCGCTACGGTTAAAGTTAGCACCGCCTGCAAAATCAGTGACCATACCGCCTGCTTCTTTTACTAACAGCTCACCGGCTGCTGTATCCCAAGGCTTAAGGCCAATTTCAAAGAAGCCATCCATACGACCTGCAGCAACATATGCCATGTCTAAAGCTGCAGAGCCCGCACGGCGGATATCAGCTGTATGAATGAATAATGCTTTGAACGCTTCTAGGTAGGCATCCATGTGGTGCTTTTGCTTGAAAGGGAAACCTGTTGCAAGCACAGTGCCTTGTAATTCAATAGACTTAGATACACGAATACGTTTGTTGTTTAGCTGTGCGCCTTGGCCACGAGAAGCAGTAAATAATTCGTCGCGGATTGGATCGTATACAACAGCTTGCTCTACGCGACCTTTAACTCTTAGCGCGATAGAAACAGCATAATGAGGGATACCTTTAACGAAGTTAGTTGTACCGTCTAGAGGATCGATAACCCAAAGGTAGTCTGCATCTTTGCCTTCGTGATGACCAAATTCTTCACCAACAATAGCGTGATCAGGGTAAGATTTTAAAATTGTGTCACGAACGATTGATTCCGCATCTTTATCGATGTTAGTTACTAAATCATTTGTGCCTTTTTGAGTAGCTTCAACGCGCGATAAATCTTCACTTGCACGTAGGATAATCTTACCTGCGTTACGCGCAGCGCGTACCGCAATGTTCAACATTGGATGCATAGCATTACCTTTAGGTTGTAAAAGAACAGGATCATTTTGAGCCGGCGTATTCTAGCGGTTTTTTCTCTAAAGTAAATAACCAATTGTGAATTTCTCTGGTTGTTTTTTGTACTTCGTTGCTACATAAAGATTTTTAATTTCTGGTTGTGGAGCTTGGAAAAACGCAAATTAGATATGCTACACTGCGCCATTATTTTTGTTTGAGACTCGTGTAAATGGCTTTAGAAGATATTCGAATTGTATTAGTGAACACCTCACACTCTGGCAATATTGGCTCTGTTGCGAGAGCGATGAAGACGATGGGGTTATCTAAGCTTTACTTAGTTGACCCTGCATGTGAAGTGGACAGCCATGCAAGTGCATTGGCGGCTGGCGCAACAGACGTGTTGGGTGCAGCGACTAAAGTCGATACACTTCAAGAGGCGATTGCTGATTGCGCTTTAACTATTGGCACGAGTGCGCGCTCACGCACTTTGTCGTGGCCAATGGTAGACCCGCGTGAGTGTGCACAAAAATTGGTTGCTGAATCGGTGAATGGCCCAGTTGCATTGGTATTTGGTCGAGAAAACAGTGGCTTGTCGAACGAAGAGCTGCAGTTGTGCAACTATCACGTATGTATTCCGGCTAATCCTGAGTATAGCTCGCTTAATCTTGCGATGGCAGTGCAAACGTTGGCCTACGAAACGCGTATGACATACTTAGACACGCAACAAAAGCAGCCAGAAGAAGTGGATGAAACGATTTACCCATCATCAAAGCAGATGGAGTTATTCTACGAGCATCTTGAAAATACCCTGAATGACACTGGCTTTATCATCAAACAGCATCCGGGCATGGTAATGACCAAGCTAAAGCGTTTGTTCAACCGTGCTAGACCGGAAGATCAAGAACTTAATATTCTACGTGGGATCCTAAGTTCGATAGATAAATCTACTAACAAGTAAACCAAACAAGATAACAGTATTGGCCAACTCGGCGCGCCAATACTGTTATATTTCTACTGTCTAAATGTCAACCATTCCTTTTGTGAAATCTTGCATAAATCTTCATCACTAATACTTGACTAAAATACTCAGGTAATTACAATATCCATAATACCTGATTAAATTACTCGGGTATTTTGGGTAGGCATACGAGGGTTGCAGATTTAAAGCCGTTATTATGCTTGGTTAATACTTGACTATCTTAGTCAAGTAATTAAAATTTGCGGCTTGGTAAATTAGCGGGGGTTATGCATGAAACTGACATCAAAAGGCAGATACGCCGTGACAGCAATGTTAGATGTTGCGTTACACGCAAGTATTGGCCCTGTTCCACTAGCCGATATCTCTGAACGACAAGAGATTTCGCTATCTTACCTTGAACAATTATTTGCCCGTCTACGTAAACATGGCTTAGTTAGCTCTGTACGTGGTCCAGGCGGCGGCTACTTATTAGGCCGTGATGCACACACAATTTCCGTTGGTGATGTGATCAATGCTGTTGACGAGTCCGTTGACGCAACACGTTGTCACGGCGAAGGCGGCGGCTGCCAAAGCGGTATGCGCTGTCTAACTCATTCATTGTGGTCTGATTTAAGTGTGCGAATTGAAGAATTTTTAAACAGTATTTCCCTAGCCGAGTTAGTCGCCGACGCGGATGTTCAATCCGTAGCAACGCGGCAAGATAAGCACGTTAAACGTGTTATCGAGCAATTAGACAATATTCAAGTGAGCTGTCAACTCTAGGTTGACGTCAAGCGGAGAGATAAATGAAATTACCGATATATCTAGATTATGCAGCAACCGCTCCGGTTGATCAGCGTGTTGCAGACGAGATGATGCAGTGCCTGACAATGGATGGTAACTTTGGTAATCCAGCTTCTCGTTCACACCGTTTCGGTTGGCAAGCAGAAGAACTGGTTGATCAGGCGCGTAATGATATCGCTGATTTAATCAACGCTGATCCGCGTGAAATCGTTTTCACATCTGGTGCAACTGAGTCAAACAACCTTGCAATCAAAGGTGCTGCGCAGTTCTATAAAAAGAAAGGTAAACACATCATCACCGTTCGTACAGAGCACAAAGCAGTACTAGACACCTGCCGTGAGCTTGAGCGTCAAGGCTTTGAAGTGACGTATATGGATGTTGAAGACAACGGCTTACTTGACTTGAAAAAGCTTGAAGCAACCATGCGTGAAGACACTGTTTTAGTGAGCGTAATGCACGTTAATAACGAGCTAGGTGTTATTCAAGATATCGCGACTATCGGTGAGATGTGTCGTGAGCGCAAGATCATGTTCCATGTTGATGCGGCGCAAAGTGCTGGCAAGGTACTAATCGACCTACAAACATTGAAAGTAGACTTTATGTCATTTTCGGGCCACAAAGTTTATGGCCCGAAGGGTATCGGTGCGTTGTACGTACGCCGTAAGCCACGTGCGCGTTTAGAAGCACAAATGCACGGTGGTGGTCATGAGCGCGGTATGCGTTCTGGTACTCTTGCTACTCATCAAATCGTGGGTATGGGCACAGCATTTAGAATTGCTAAGCAAGACTTTGAAAAAGACCATGCACACATCAGTGCGCTTCGTCAGCGTCTATTGGACGGCCTAATGGATATGGACGAAGTTTATTTTAATGGTGCTATCGACCAATCAGTACCTGGCATTGTAAACATCAGCTTCAACTTTGTTGAAGGTGAAAGTCTACTAATGGCAGTTAAAGACATTGCGGTTTCTTCAGGTTCTGCATGTACATCGGCGAGCTTAGAGCCATCTTATGTACTGCGTGCTCTAGGTCGTAATGACGAATTAGCACACAGCTCAATCCGTTTCAGTATTGGTCGTTTTACGACAGAAGAAGAGATCGATTACACCGTCAATCTTCTTAAGAATTCTATTGGTCGCTTACGTGAGATGTCACCGCTTTGGGAAATGCACCAAGATGGCATCGACTTAGATAGCGTTGAATGGGCACACCATTAAGCAAGTTTTAGCCGCTGGCTGGATACTATCCAGCCGCAAGCAGGTAGTGAGGAAATAGTTATGGCTTACAGTGATAAAGTTATCGACCACGTTGAGAATCCACGTAACGTAGGTTCTTTAGACAAGAACGATCCAAGCGTAGCAACGGGCATGGTGGGGGCACCTGCATGTGGCGACGTAATGAAACTACAAATTAAAGTGTCAAAAGAAGGCATCATCGAAGATGCGAAATTCAAGACATATGGTTGTGGTAGCGCGATTGCATCATCATCCCTTGTGACTGAGTGGGTGAAAGGTAAATCGTTAGAAGAAGCTTCCACTATCAAAAACACTGATATCAGCGCTGAGCTTGAGTTGCCACCAGTGAAAATCCACTGCTCAATTTTGGCAGAAGATGCGATTCAAGCTGCGATTGCAGATTATAAGAGTAAACAAGCGAAGTAAGAGACTATTATGGCAGTGACGTTAACAGATGCAGCCGCTAATCGCGTATTAGCCTTTTTGAGTAACCGTGGAAAAGGCATAGGGCTGCGCGTTGGTATTAAAACCACGGGCTGTTCAGGTCTTGCTTATGTTCTCGAATTTGTCGACGACTTAGATGAAGGCGACGAAGTATTTGAAGACAAAGATGTCAAAATCATCGTTGATGCAAAAAGTTTAGTTTATATCGACGGCACAGAGCTTGATTACACAAAAGAAGGTCTGAATGAAGGGTTTAAATTCAATAACCCAAATCAGAAAGACGAATGTGGCTGTGGCGAAAGCTTCACCGTATAGTTTGCAACAGTGAATAGCTTAAAGCCCTGCCTTGGTGGGGCTTTGCTGTATTAGGTGCGTATGCGTTATTTTGAATTATTTGATTTACCTGTTGATTATCACGTTGATTTAAACAAACTAAATCAAGGTTATTTAGAGCTACAGCGTGCAGTTCACCCAGATAGATTTGCTGGTAAAAGTGAGCGTGAGAAGTTGCTCGCGGTACAGAAAACCGCAGAGATCAATGACGCGCTAGCGGTACTTAAACACCCAGTTAAACGCGCCGAGTATATGCTAAGCGAAAAGGGTGTAGACATACGTGCAGAGCAACAAACGTTGCAAGATCCGATGTTTTTAATGCAACAGATGGAGCTGCGCGAAGCATTAGAAGAATTACCTGATGCGGCGGATCCTGACGGCGCGATTGCAGAGTTCGAAACACAGATTAAAGCGTTAGATACAGAGTTTAGCGCCTCCCTTGCCGAGCAGCTTCAAAGCGATGACGTGAGCACATTAGAAGCCGCAGCAGACAATATTCGTAAGCTAAAGTTTGTCTACAAGTTACGCGACGAATTAGCACGTATCGAAGATGAATTATTCGATTGATGATGTATAACATCAACAAACGTTAAAGTGAAAAGAGCATTATGGCATTATTGCAAATTGCTGAGCCGGGGCAGAGCGCGGCACCTCATGAGCATAAATTAGCGATTGGTATTGACTTAGGTACCACGAACTCTCTTGTGGCAACAGTACAAAGTGGCGAAACGAAGACTCTTAGCGATTTTATGGGTAAACCTATGCTGCCGTCGGTAGTAAGGTACACCGACTCAGAGGTTATTGTTGGTGAACAAGCCCAAGCTGCTTCTGCTGAAGACCCGACTAATACGCTTATTTCTGTAAAACGTTTTTTAGGTAAAACGCAATCTGAAATAGAACAAAGCTATGGTCAGTTGCCTTATAATTTTGTCGATAATAACGGTTCGCTTGCTATTGAAACCGTAGCTGGCGCTGTAAGCCCAGTGCAAGCCTCCGCTGAAATTTTAAAAACATTACACCAACGTGCTATTGATAGCTTTGCTGGTGAGGATGTAATGGGCGCGGTGATCACTGTACCTGCATATTTTGATGATGCACAAAGGCAAAGTACAAAAGACGCAGCCGAGCTTGCTGGTCTAAAAGTATTAAGACTTCTCAATGAGCCGACTGCAGCTGCGGTAGCTTACGGCCTAGACTCCGGTCAAGAAGGCGTGATCGCAGTTTATGACCTTGGTGGTGGTACGTTTGATATTTCTATCTTACGCTTAAACCAAGGAGTGTTTGAGGTATTATCAACCGGTGGTGATTCTAGCCTTGGTGGTGATGACTTTGATTCACTGTTGGTCGATTTCTTCAAACAGCAAACGCAGCTATTTAATTTAAACCCAAAAGAGCTACGCTTGTTTATCAATAAGGCAAGAGCCTGTAAAGAAGCGCTTTCAAGCTATGAAACGGTAAACGTAGAGCTACCAGTTCGCGAGCAAAAGTTGGTTGTTACGATCACGCGTCAAGCATTTGCTGAAATGGCAATGCCTTTAGTTAAAAAGACTTTACGCTCTTGTCGCCGCGCGTTAAAAGACGCCGGTGTCACAGCAGAAGAAGTCTTGCAGGTTGTGATGGTCGGTGGTTCGACTCGTATGCCAGTGGTGCGTGAAGAAGTCGGGAGTTTCTTTGCCAAAGAGCCGCTAACATCAATCGATCCAGACCGTGTGGTGGCATTAGGTGCTGCTATCCAGGCTGATATTTTAGTGGGTAACAAGCCTGACTCTGATATGTTACTGCTTGATGTATTGCCATTGTCTTTAGGCCTAGAAACTATGGGTGGATTGGTTGAAAAAATCATTCCGCGCAATACCACTATTCCTGTTGCACGTGCACAAGAGTTTACCACTTTTAAAGATGGTCAAACCGCTATGTCATTGCATGTATTGCAAGGTGAGCGTGAACTCGTTGATGATTGTCGTAGCCTAGCTAAATTTAGTCTAAAAGGCATTCCACCAATGGCGGCAGGCGCTGCGCATATTCGAGTCACTTTTAGAGTTGACGCTGATGGTCTATTGAGTGTTTCGGCTGAAGAAAAGTCGACAGGCGTGCAGGCTGAGATCCAGGTAAAACCGTCGTTTGGTTTGAGCGATGAGCAAGTAGCACAAATGCTAAAAGATTCGATGAGCAATGCCAAAGAAGACATGAGTGCTCGTATGCTTAAAGAGCAGCAGGTTGAAGCACTGCGTGTATTAGAAGCGTTAGAGGCATCGCTTGCAACGGATGGTCATCTGTTGGCAGAAGATGAACTCAATACACTGCGCGGTGCAATGACTGAACTTGCACAAATTCGCGAAAGTGCAGACAATCCAGAGCAGATTAAAAAGGCGATCGAAGAAGTCGATCAGGCGAGTAGTGATTTTGCTTCACGCCGAATGGATGAATCAATTAAAAAGGCACTGCAAGGGCAGTCGGTAGACGAGGTGTAATATGCCACAAATTATCTTTTTACCCCATGAAGAGTTATGTCCGGAAGGTGCTGCAATCGAAGCGAAAACGGGTGAAACTGTACTCGATGTGGCTTTGAAAAACGGAATTAGTATTCCACATGCCTGTGAAAAATCATGTGCATGTACTACGTGCCATATCGTTGTTCGTGAAGGTTTTGACTCGCTGGAAGAAAGCGATGAGTTAGAAGATGACATGCTAGATAAAGCATGGGGTCTCGAAGCTGAGTCTCGTTTGGGTTGCCAAGCGATAATTAGTGATGAAGACTTAGTGGTTGAAATTCCAAAGTACAATCTCAATATCGTTAATGAAGACCATTAAGTGCTGCTAACAACCTAGGTTGTTACTGACAAATTTAATAAAGCCGTAGTCTGATACTACGGCTTTTTGCTTTTCTAGGAGGAACGCTATGTCACTCATCAGTAACCCCGAATTTTCACTTATCAATGGCCAAGCACATCATAGTAACACGCATGTCGATGTGGTTAATCCTGCAACTGGAGAGCACCTTGCTCAGGTTTCGGAGGCGGATAATCAGGCTGCCGATAAAGCGCTGCAAGCAGCGGCTGAAACCTTCGAAAAACTCGCTAGCACGACAGCACATGCCCGTAGTCAAGTACTTAGAAAATGGTACGAATTGGTAATAGAGCATCGCCAGGCCTTGGCTGAAATCGTCACTAAGGAACAAGGCAAACCGCTTAAGGAGGCACTTGCCGAGGCGGATTATGCTGCAGGATTTATTGAATGGTATAGCGAAGAAGCCAAGCGCGCCTATGGTCAGGTTATTCCCAGTCATTCTCAATCACATGAGCTAACTACAATCAGGCAAGGGATTGGTGTTGTACTTGGGATCACACCGTGGAATTTTCCACTGGCGATGATCACCAGAAAAGTAGCACCAGCTTACGCTGCAGGCTGTAGTTTTATTTTAAAGCCCTCTGAGAAAACTCCTCTTGCGGCCATCGCCCTTGCAAAGCTGGCTATTCAGGCTGGAATGGAAGTTGGCGCTTTTCAGGTGTTAGTGACTAACGACTCTAAAGGGTTAGTAGCACACCTTACTGAGTCACCACAAGTGCGAAAACTCACGTTTACGGGATCAACACAAGTGGGGAGTGCGTTGTTAAAGCAATGTGCCGACACAGTGAAAAGAACGTCAATGGAGCTTGGTGGTAATGCACCATTTATTGTTTTCGACAGCGCTGATGTTGAGCAAGCGGTAAGTGGTTTGATGGCAGCGAAGTTCAGAAATGCAGGACAAACTTGTGTGGCCGCAAATCGTGTGTTTGTCGCGAAAGGTATCTCGGCAGAACTACTCAACACACTCACTCAGCAGGTTAGCACGCTCACCTTGGGAAATGGTCTAGAGCAAGGTATTGATATTGGTCCACTCATTTCACTTGAAGCCAAACAAAAAGCACAGCAGCTGTTAGAAGATGCGTTAGCTAAAGGTGCGAGCATCGCTTATCAAGGTGATAAACAAAGCGGCCAATTTATGGCACCGGTAGTTATCACGGGTGTAAATAGCACCATGCGGATCTTCCATGAAGAAATTTTTGCACCGATTGTCAGCATTATTGATTTTGAGAGTGAAGATGAAGTGGTAAGAATGGCAAACTCTGTGCCAGAAGGGCTTGCTGCTTATTTTTATTCGAATGATGGCAATCAAATAAGGCGAGTAAGTCATGCGCTTGAGTATGGCATGGTTGGGATTAATGAAGGGATCATATCCAATCCAGTAGCGCCTTTTGGTGGTGTGAAGTTTTCAGGTCTTGGTCGAGAAGGAGCACAGGAAGGATTGCTTGAATACCAAGAAATAAAGTACTTATGTCAAAAGTTTAGCTAGTTCACACTAATTGCGAGGACGTCTTTCCTCGCAATTGCTTTTATTCTGCGCAAAAGCTCAGTACACTTACCCGCTTATTTGAGTTTTGATATTTTTTCAATGATAGGAATCGAACAACCCCCTAAGCTGATCATTTTGGCAGGTGGATTAGGAAGCCGCTTTGGTGGTAATAAGCAGGTTGCTGAGCTGCCAAGTATCGATAAAAGCATTATGGAATTGAGCATAATTGACGCGCATCATGCTGGTGTGCAAGATGTTATTTTGATCATCAATGACAAAGTGCGAAGCCTAATCGAAAATGTGATATTGCCACGATTGCCGAAGGCGCTGAACATTACTTTAGTGCAGCAGCGGCTTAGCGATATTCCGAATGAATTTATCGACTGTTTGGCAGGGCGAGAAAAACCATGGGGCACAGGACATGCGCTGCTGTGTGCAAAACCATACGTTGATAAGCCTGCGATAGTTATTACGGCGGATGATTATTACGGGCCAGATGCATTTGAGCAGCTTGTTGAACATTTTCAACATCATAGCAATATGGCGATGGTCGCATACCCCATTATAAATACCTTATCAGATCAAGGTGGAGTAAACCGTGGCGTTTGTCAGGTACAAGCGCAACAACTACACTCGGTTGAAGAGGCATTAGATATTCGCTTTGAAAACGGCGAGTTGTCAGGTGATATTGCAGGTAAGCGGTGTAAGATAGCAAGCTCAGCGCTTGCTTCGATGACCTGCTGGGGTGTTATGCCGTCACTTTTTGATTCATTAGAAGCCGGGTTTAATGCGTTTTTAAGGAATTATGACAACGGTGTCAAAAAAGAGTATTATCTGCCAGATTGTATCCAACACAGTATCAATAAGGGCCTACAAACCGTGTCGGTCTACCAAGCTAAATCACATTGGTACGGTATAACTTATAAGAGCGAACTAGACATTGTCGCGAGAAAGATTTATGAAGCACGTCAGGGAAGATAATCATCTCCACACAACTACATCCGACTTAACTCCTTTTGAGGTGAATATGGAGTATCAAGCCGTTGCGCAACAACTTGCTGATGAATACGGTCTCATTAGTGAAGAAGCTAAAATGAAGCCGATCGGTAGTGGTCATATCAACACGACTATGCTGTTGCAGGACAACCACAAAACCATGGTGGTACAAAAGCTAAATACCACGGTATTTCCAAACCCTTTGCATCTTGTTGAAAATGCGCGAGCGATTGAACAGCACTTAACAGCAAAAGCCTTAAATGGAGAATATAGCCTCGCTATCATAAAGCACTTAGCGACGAGTTCAGGCCAATATTTAGTCGATATTAATGACGAAGTTTGGCGTGCGCTTGCATTTATTGGCCGCAGTTATAGCGAAGACGTAGTGGCAAACGAACAACAAGCATTAACGGCTGCAAACGCCTTTGGGCAGTTTGCACATGCGCTAAATGATTTTGATGCGGCGCAGTTACATCATGTCATTCCAAATTTTCATAACTTGGCGATGCGTATTGATGCATTTAACCAAGTGCTAGCGAAAGATGAGCATGGTCGCGCGGACAAGTGCAGTGATGTTATCGCTGCTTTTCAGCAGCAATTTGCGCTTGCAGAAGAGCTGCAGCAGGCACAAAAACAAGTGCCACTTAGAGCTTGCCACAACGATACCAAAATCAACAACATGCTGTTTTCAACACAGAGTGATGCAGCGCGAGCCGTTATTGACTTAGATACTTGTATGCCAGGTAACTGGTTATTTGATTTTGGCGATATGGTGCGTACCTTCTGTTCGCCAGAAGCTGAAGACTCAACGAACTTGAGTAATGTGCAGGTAAGAGAAAATATCTTTGCTGCGCTGGCGCAAGGGTATATTGAACCGTTACAAGACAGTGTGACTGAAGCAGAAAAAGACAGTTTTATTCTTGGCGCCAAAGTGATGCCATTCATGATAGGTCTGAGATTTTTAACAGATCACTTAGATGGAGATAATTATTTTGCAACCCACAGAGCCAATCATAATCTCGACCGTGCGAAGAACCAGTTTGCGTTGTATTCCAGTGTGCTAGAAAAAGAGGATTGTCTGAATAATATTATCAGGGCAATTTAACGGTTTAATATATTTTAAGAAAAAGCGCTTCAAGCGCTTTTTTTGCGGCTTTATCGCAATGTTTTGAACCTAAGATTGGGATAGGTTAGCTTGATAGCGAGCAGTATTAGTGCTGTTGAGAAGTATCGTTTAGGAGTAAGAATGAAAAATATAAACCGCCGCGACTTTTTAAAAGCCGCAGGAGCGGCAGCGGCTGCGAGTGTAGTAGCTGGGTGCGCAAGCTCGAATCAAAATAATAGCATTGTACCTAAGCAACAAGGCCGCTCTGTCATTGGGCTCGTAGCACCAAAAATGGACGTGGTTCGGGTAGGTTTTATTGGGGTTGGCCAACGTGGCTATGGTCATGTAAAGCGCATGAGTCACATCGATGGTGCACGTATTGTCGCGATTTGTGATACCCATGATGAAGTGCTTGAAAAATCGGCTGACTATCTTGTGCGCGAGCGAGGCTTGCCGAAACCTGCGCTGTATCGTGGTGGTGACTTAGCTTATCAAGAAATGCTTAACCGGGATGATATTGACATCGTTATCATTTCAACACCCTGGAAATGGCACGCGCCGATGGCAATTGATACCATGAATAGCGGTAAGCACGCGTTTGTTGAAGTGCCTTTAGCGTTGACCGTTGAAGAAATGTGGCAGATAGTCGACACCGCAGAGCGCACGCAAAAGAACTGTATGATGATGGAAAATGTCAATTACGGTCGCGATGAGTTGATGGTACTGAATATGGTTCGTCAAGGTGTATTCGGTGAGTTATTGCATGGTGAAGCTGCATATATTCATGAGCTACGTTGGCAGATGAAGGAAATTGAGCACAAGACCGGCTCATGGCGTACACACTGGCATACTAAGCGAGATGGTAACCTATATCCAACTCATGGTTTAGGTCCAGTATCTCAGTACATGAATATTAACCGCGGTGATCGTTTTGATTACTTAACTTCTATGAGTTCTCCCGCCCTAGGTCGTGCAGCCTATGCAAAACGCGAATTTCCGGCAGATCATGAACGCAATCAACTACATTATATTGCGGGTGATATGAATACCACGATGATAAAGACCATCAAAGGACGCAGTATCATGGTACAACATGATACGACCACGCCTAGGCCTTATTCTCGTCACAATCTAATTCAAGGAACTAATGGGGTCTTTGCTGGTTTCCCTAATCGTATCGCGTTAGAGCAAGGTGGTACTAAGAGCTTCCATGAATGGGATTACGAAATGGATTCATGGTATAAACAATACGACCATCCGCTTTGGACTAAAATGGGTGAAGAAGCACAGCGCAACGGCGGTCATGGTGGTATGGACTTTTTAATGTTCTGGCGGATGATCTATTGCCTGCGCAATGGTGAGGCGCTAGATCAAGACGTATACGACGGTGCCGCTTGGTCGGTAATTTCTCCATTATCGGCTCAATCAGTCGCTAATCGCAGTGAATCATTGAGTATTCCAGACTTTACCCGTGGAGCGTGGAAAACCGCTAAACCATTGGGTATAGTAACAGTATAAAAATACACACTTTATCATCGTCGAATTAAGCGCTACAGGCGCTTTTTTTATACTCGATTAATACGGCTTTTGGAGTGGCTATGATGCGCTATCGGTTCTTATTATTCTTTATATTAATACTGAGTGGTTGTAGTAACTCGGTTAATATCAGTAAGAAAAATACATTCATCAGCCATGCCGATGCTTACTTTAATACCTATGCTCAGCGGCAGAACTTTACCCAGTTTATCGAGTTCTATGCAGAAGATTCCGTGCTGGAAGATATGGTTTTTGGCCATAAGGCACAAGGTAAAGATCAAATTACGGCTTTTTTTAATTGGTCTGCTGGGAATTTTGCTGTGCTGGATGAGCAACCCGTCTTAGTGGTAGAAGATAAGATAGTCGATACCACGGCTAGAACTGTGGTTGCTAGAGGCGTTTTTAATCGCTTTAATTATGCGTCACGCGAGTTAGGGCCTTGGCGATTTCTGATAGTGCTAAAGTTTGACGAAAAAGGTAAAATTATCTATCAGCAAGATTGGATTAACTATACCCCAAAATCGGATTTTACCGGTGGGGAAAATCTAAACCAGCAATATTAATAATCGGCTGCCATTTGTAAGGAGCGCCCATGCAAGTTTCTGTTGAAATAAGCAAGTACCCACTGCACCAAGACTATATCCCTTTTATTAAAGGTTTTATTGATAGGCTGAATGAGCATGAAGGGATCAAGGTGATCACAAACACGATGTCAACTCAGGTCTTTGGTGAATTTGATTTAGTGACTTCAGTATTGAATCAAGAAATGAAACACTCATTTGAAGCTTACGGAAAATGTATTTTTGTTTGTAAGTTTATCTCAGGCGATTTATCTCCAGCTGATAGTGCCTGCGATTAATGGACTGGTTTACTGAAACCTTTGCAGGGTTCACAGCGATGTCGAGTTGGGAGTATATCGCTGTGGTGCTGGCTGTAGCTTATTTACTGCTGGCAATTCGAGAGAATATTTGGTGTTGGCCAGTGGCCTTTATTAATACCTTCATCTATACCGTGCTGTACTGGAACGGAGCACTAGTGATGGAATCACTGCTGCACTTTTACTATATGGTCATGGCCGTTGTTGGCTGGTGGATGTGGCGTCAGGGTGACAAAAACAAGCCCAGTGATATTGTTTCTTGGTCGTTATCAAAACATCTTTCAATCATTGTTATCACTTCAGTGGTTTCCGTTGTGCTCGGGTATTTCACCAAGCATTATATGGCAGCAGATCTCGCCTATTTAGATAGCTTTACCACGTGCTTTGCGGTGGTGACGACCTATTTAGTGGCTAAGAAAATTCTTGAAAACTGGTTATATTGGGTCGTGATTGATGCAGCCTCCATCTACCTTTATTACCTTAAAGGTTTCTATCCTACGCTGGTACTATTTATTTTCTACACCTTGATGGCGTGTTGGGGCTACAAGCGTTGGTACGAAGAATATGAAGCTAAGCAAGGAAAGACGCTTGCAGCACTCTGAGCTTGAAAAATTAAAAGTAAAGGTGGATACCGTATTCAAGGTTTCAGCTGAGCGATTAGAAAAGCTAACTAAGGGTGTGAGTAACAATAATTACCTGATGGTGAGTAAGGGCGAAAGCTACCTATTAAAATGCTATAGCCATGGTATTCCTACTGAGGCATTAAAGGCACAGAATGAGTTAGCACAGCAAGGCATTACTTCTAAAGTACTGCAGTACGACCTACGCACTCGTATGGCACTATTCACCTTTATGCCAGAAGTGTGTGCTGAGCCAAAGTTAAATACTGCGTTGTTAGCACAAGTTATTCAGGTGCATAGCTTAGAGCTTGAAGTATACGAGGTGCTGGACCTAGTCGGTTATGTTCAGGCTATTGATGAGAAATTGCGTCACTTAGTTGATATCGAATGGCTTATCGAAAGCTTAGCTTCTTTACCTGTGGATCAGGCGTTTTGCCATAATGACTTAGTCATGAGCAATATTATTCAAAGCCCAGAGGGGATTCGGTTAATCGACTTTGAGTATGCTTGTCATAGTGACATATTTTTTGATTTAGCAGCGCTGGTGTGTAGTTTTAGCTGTGGTGTTGAAGCAGCACTTACGATAGTTGAGTCTTACTTTTCTCTAAAGCGGCAAGCAATGCCTTCATACGCTGAAGCTAAACTGACGGTATTTTGCCAAATTTATTTGATTGTTAGTATTCAATGGTACGAGCAGCGCGGCGTAATGATAGAAGCCGAAAAGCTTAGGCAGTTACTGAAGCAGTGGATATTGTAGCTACAAGCTGAGCCAGTAGTATGTGATATTCCTTGATCACATTACTGGCCATCACTATTGGGTAGTTTAAATCCCACCCAGTCGCTGTGCTAGCTCTTTGTATTTTTCAACATCGGCTTTGTCAAAGATAGGTTCGCCATTGGCATCTGTGTCTTTGGCGACTAGCAAGTTTTCTCGTGCGAGGCGTCTTACGCGCTCAACCTTTACGTCAAGAAACTCTGCAACTTGCTCTGTTGTCATCGGTGTCATATTTGGGATCCTCAATGATGTATCGCGATATTTCTGAACGGGCAGCAATATCAGTCTATTTTATTATTTTCAAAGCATAGTTGAATAACTGGTTTTTTGCCCAAAGTACAGCTTTTTTTAAAAAATAGGTTACTAATTAGTCATATAGCAAACATTGTCTGGCAATTGTCTGCACTTAGCATTATTATGTTGGCGACGCTCTCGTGGTGAAATGGATATCACGTAGCCCTCCGGAGGCTGAGTTCTAGGTTCGATCCCTAGCGAGAGCGCCAATGATTACTCCTACTTACAACCAGCCTTTGCGTTTAAAGTACACGCCAATACCGCCAGTTAGTACCACCAACATAATAACAAACAAGGCAAATGCGCCACCCCATTCTGTGCCTGGAATACCGCCAATATTCACTCCCAACAAACCTGTTAAAAACCCAAGTGGTAAGAATAACGCTGCAACGACGGACATCACGTACATTCTTTGGTTTAACTGTTCATTTTGATGGTTGGTGATCGCATTTTGGATCACTTGTGCACGTTCAATCGCAGCCTCTAATTCTTCGATATATCGACTTAAGGCATTGCTCGCCTCTTCAATCATGTGTCGATGATCTTCATCTAGCCAAGCAATCTTTGCCAATAGCAGTTCGCTAATAGCAAGCTTTTGTGGCTTAAGATAGCGTTTTAAACCAATGGTTTGTCTTCTTAATGTTGAAAGTTGCTGATAGTTTGGCAGCTGCTCACAGCTTTCCATCGCGTCTTCAAACTCGTCAAGCTGCTCTTCTATTTGCCAGATGATGTCTTGCATTCGCACAGAAAGTCGCATCACCAATGTAGACAGTAACTCACCGATACTTTTTGCGCCTTGACCCTTTTTAAGCGATGCCAGCATATCTTGGGCAGACATAATATGGCGCTTACGACAGGTGATAAGTAGTTTATCGTTTGCAAAACAGCGAATAGAAACCATGTCTTCAGGGCTTTGCTTGGGGTTAAGGTTCACGCCACGCAAGAAAACTAGCAAACCTTCATCGCCATTAGCCGTTCTCGGACGGGTTTCATCTGCGGTTAGCGCTTCTCTTTCCCAGTCATCCAAAAACGTTTGTTGCTTCAGCCATTCAGTCGTTTCGTCGAAGCTGTAGTCAAAATGGAGCCAAAGTGGCTCCTTGTGAATTACGGATTTTACTTCACTCAGATCGCAAAGTAGCCGACCGCCACCTTGACCGTCGAGTACAAACGCATGGAGTAATCCAGTCATAGCTAATTCCTATTAAAAAGTTCGTCCCAAGACTGACATAGATAATTTAATTTTCAAATTCATTTAGGTCCTAAAATCTTGGCGATGAAATAAATTGTTTGAATACTCTATTTTACTTTAGCTCAGTATAGGGCTCTACCTTGAAAAATGTGTAAGTGGTGTTACTGTAAGTTAAGGTGCTTGGCTTAACAGAGCGTTTTTATCTTTAGGATAAATTTATTTTGTTTTTCAAGTGACTTGAATCAGCGTATAAGTCCGAACTCATTTTGTACGAGAGCATAATATGATCACAGTTGGTTGGAGAGAGTGGCTTTCCTTACCCGATTTAGGTATCGAAAAAATCAAAGCGAAAGTAGATACTGGAGCAAGAACATCATGTCTGCACGCCTTTAAGATTGAGCCTTTCAAAACAGAACAAGATGAACTTTGGGTAAGGTTTTGGATCCATCCCAAACAAGACAATACTGACTATGAAGTCTGTAGTGAAGCAAAAGTAGTAGATGAGCGCGTTGTTACCGATTCGGGCGGTCATAAAGAACTACGTTATGTAATAGAAACAAATTTAACTATCGGCAATCAGGCTTGGCCAATTGAAATCACGCTAAGCGATAGAGAAACAATGAAATTTAGAATGTTACTGGGTCGTACGGCGATGCGAGGCCGCATCCTTGTTGATCCAGAACAGTCATATTTAAGTAATAAAACGGATAAATCATGAAAATTGGCATTCTTTCAAGGAATCAATCTTTATATTCAACACGTCGTTTAATTGAAGCGGCAGAGCAGCGTGGGCACGAAGTAGAGGTTATTGACGCGCTACGTTGTTATATGAATATCAATAGTAGTGAGCCTGAAATTCACTTTAAGGGTCAGCAGTTGAGCGGCTTTGATGCGATTGTTCCGCGAATTGGTGCCTCTGTGACATTTTATGGTTGTGCGGTACTCAGACAGTTTGAAATGATGGGGGTGTACCCATTGAATGAGTCTGTTGCAATCACTCGCTCAAGAGATAAGTTGCGTTCATTACAGCTACTGTCAAGAAAAGGCGTAGGCATGCCAATCACAGGCTTTGCCAGTAAGCCTGATGACGTTAAAGACTTACTGGAAATGGTTGGTGGCACACCAGTTGTGATCAAGCTACTAGAAGGCACACAAGGTATTGGCGTGGTGTTAGCTGAGACACGTAAAGCGGCAGAAAGCGTTATCGAAGCATTTATGGGCTTAAAAGCCAATATTATGGTGCAAGAATATATTAAAGAAGCTGGTGGTGCAGACATTCGCTGTTTCGTTATCGGCGACCGTGTCATTGCCGCGATGAAGCGTCAAGCGCAAGAGGGTGAATTCCGTTCAAATCTGCATCGTGGTGGTTCTGCGACCTTGGTAAAAATCACTCCGGAAGAGCGCCGTACTGCAATTGCTGCAGCAAAGGCCATGGGCCTAAATGTTGCCGGTGTAGATTTATTGCGTTCAGAGCGTGGTCCTTTGGTGATGGAAGTGAACTCATCTCCGGGCCTTGAGGGCATTGAAAAGGCAACAGGTAAAGACATAGCTAGCTTGATCATCTCCTTTATCGAGAAGAATGCAGCGGCGAAAAGGACTGCTACACGTGGCAAAGGTTAAAATCAACCAACCCTTTACGTTATTAGATACACGAGTGGGTGTTGCTGAAAGGCAGACTGTCCAGTTAGAAGTGGCCAAGCTCTACACTCACACACCAATGACCATTCCGATTGAAGTCGTTAATGGCGCAGAGGCCGGACCGGTACTTTTGGTCTGTGCCGCAATTCATGGTGATGAATTGAATGGCGTAGAGGTTGTGCGTCAGCTATTAAGTACAGTCGATGCAGCAACGCTACGTGGCACCTTGATAGCGGTGCCTATCGTAAATATCTTTGGCTTTATTCATAAGTCTCGCTATTTACCTGATAGACGAGACCTAAATCGCTGTTTTCCAGGTTCTGAGCAAGGCTCGTTAGGGGCTCGAATGGCATCTATGTTTTTCGATTTGGTGGTAAAAAAATGCACACATATTATCGATTTACATACCGGCGCGATTCATCGCTCTAATTTACCGCAGATCCGTGGTGACTTGTCCTGCGAAATGACCAAAGAAATGGCCATGGCGTTTGGTACGCCGGTTGCGATAGATGCGCGACTGCGTAACGGCTCGTTGCGAAGTGAAGCGGCGGGATTGGACATTCCTGTTATTACTTATGAAGCGGGAGAAGCGTTGCGGTTTGACTCATTGGCCATTGCAGCTGGATTGCAAGGGGTTGAAAATGTCATGCGTAAACTCAGAATGCTGCGTGGGCGTCGAAGGAAACAACGTCATGACGCGGTTATCGCGGCAGCGACAAGTTGGGTGCGTGCGGACGTTGACGGTATTGTTCGAGCTCAAGTTAACTTGGGGGAACGCGTATCAAAAGGTCAAATCTTGGCTTATATAGACAGTCCATTAGGTCAAAGCGAAGAAGCAGTTATCGCACCTCGTAGTGGGATAGTGATTGGCCAACAAATGCTACCTTTGGTGAATGAGGGAGATGCAGTTTTTCACTTAGCTTACTTTGCACATGCAAATAGTATTGTTGAGCAACAGCTAGAAACCTTTATTGACGATATAGGCCCTATTTCTTAGGGCCTAATGTTCTTCTTGGTGTTGTAACCTGTTTAGGTTTAGTCGGTTCTTGACTAAGCACCATAACGGGGCGAGTGACAAATAAGTTATTAGGATATACGACCTTATGGCCGTCAACATGGCGCAGCACTACACTCATCAACCCCATCTCTACAATACAGCCTTCCACAAAGTTTGCACCGTCAACAATTCTTACCCAATTCCCAACGCGATAATCGTTTTGAATAAACATAAGTAAAAATGAAGTCAGATTGGAAAGTAATGACCAACCGGCAAACATGGCAACACCAAGCATCGCAAATAACGATGAACCAAGCACCAGTAAACCACGAAGTTCTATGCCCCAGAATACAAGCATAAAGCAGACGAATACAAAGGCAACAAGTACACGAACGAGTAAGTCGGCACGTTGTTTACGATGAGAGTCTATTTTTCCGCGTGTTACTTTTTCTAAGAGTTTGCAACATGCCTTCATTAATAGTGGGAAGGATAATAGCGCCACCAAAGTTACAATTAGCTTGTATTGACTGAGTGCGAAATCTAACAAATGCAAAACCGTATCCTAAGAAATTTTTTCTGCTTTATATCATGTTTATTGTTGTGCGACACCGTTAAAAGCGATTTTTTACCGTTAATAGCCACTGTACGCTATCGACGTTATCCGGGCCATTAATTGGTGCGGCTAAATCAATATGAACCATGATATCTGAATTGGCTCGGCTAGGTGCTAAACGCAAGCCAATACCGACATTTTTTAGGACTGATTCATCTGCTTCAATCGGCAGGTGAGAGTGGTACGCGCGCCCTACATCAAAAAAAGCTGCACCACCAATTTTGAATAAGCGCAGTAAGTCATATTCCCAGTAATAGCGTTTTTCGATATTGAGTAGCATACTGCGACTACCTTGCTGATATTTTATTGGGTATCCGCGAAGCCCGGTTTCGCCCCCTAACGTAATTTGATTATCAAAGGTCAGGTTATTCCCATAGGTATAGCTTGCGTTGATAAACCAAGACTCATACAAGCTGGTATTTAAATAGTATTGAAAGGTCGCTTTCGCTATTAGGTTTTCGGTTTTATCTGTGTCTTTGTTCCAGTTGCCACTGACATCAAAATAAAAACGCCACAAGCTGTGATCTGAGGTGTAGTGTGCCGTATTGGCAGAAAATGAATAGACAAGACGTTCAGTATCGTCACTCCAAGATTCGGCTGAATAGCCAAATAGAGCATTAATATTCCAACCTAAATTAAGATCCTCTGTACGATAAATCGAGTCGAAGTTGCGTACTTTTACATAGGAATCTTCAAACCACTGAGCTTGAACATAAGGGTAGGTGAGCGTTCTATCTTGTGCAATGGGTAAAGTGGTATCTGCTATCTCACGGAAGGTATGTTGCTCATGTCTAACGCCTGCGATGAGACGGCGAGTCCAACTGCCCGATAGCGCTTTTGAGTGTCCGAAGTAGACTTGCGTGACATCCGTGGATTGACTGAACTCTGAGATTGTTTCACCTTCAGAATATATGGGTTCTTCGCGTTTGTCGGAATAACTCGTAAAACCATAACTATATGGAGTATCGGTTGCAAAAAATGGATAGCTCACATCGATATAGTGGCGCTCACCATCGTCATTATCTGAATATTCTACGCGACCACGATATCTTGAGTTTAAAATATTAGGGTCATCATAGACAAACTGATAACCAGAGCGGTCGACCTCTTGTATGTGGGTAAAAGAAAGGCGCTTTCCCCAGCCAAATAAATTACTTTCTCTAAACCCAATTCGAGAAGTGTTTTCCCCACCACTACGACTAAAACTTAAATCGGGCAATAGTGTCCAAAGATCCCGCGTTACAACCGTAACTAAAATATCACCATCACAGTTTTCTACGGCATAGATACGTGCATCATATAGGTATGACTGATTGCGAAGGAGTCGTTCGGATTCACTGAGTTTTCTTGGGTTGTAAGCATCCCCTTCCTGAAATAGGAGCACGCTTTTTAATACTTCGGGCTTGGTTTGAATATGATAACGGTTGGCAAATCGGAATAGGGCATTGTCTTCTTCAGGTTTATCGGTATCGAAAACATTAAGTTGTTTTAGAGTGATAGCGACGACCTTTTTACCCTCTGCGGGCTCAGGATAGGCTTGTTTGCTGTCTAGCTGGCGTGAAAGGTTTTGGTCGCTTTGTGCTTCAACTCGGTTATTACCACAGCTATTAGCAAAATCAACAGCAGGCACTTTTTCAGCTTGCGCAGCTGCATTTAGGCTACACATTAGCACAATACTATTACACGAAATCCTCTTTACATTCATCACAGAGCCTTTAAGTCTAATATTCCTTTAGTATGGATTATATTGTTGCAGCTTGCTTTAGTTCTGCAACAAAAGTAATAATATTTATAGACTTAAAGAGCTTTATGTGGACTTAACGAGAAAGTTGTTGGCGTAGGAAAGGTAGGAGTTCTAAGGCACCAACGCCATCAGGAGCTATCCACACACTCTCACTGTAATGTTCAAAATTTAAATTAAAATTACAGCTTTTATATGAAAAACGCCACTGATGTCTATCCGCTCCAGCAGAGAATTCAATTAACTGAATCTCATCTTGATGTAAGAATATTTGCCCCCAAAGTTCAAATTCATCGTCTTGAGGTGTAATTTCACAGCTGACGATAATCACCTCGTGTGAATTATCCAAAGTGAGTGTAGTCATTATTCTCTTTCCAAATAATTGCGAATGAGCTGCATGAAAGGGGCACCGTACTTGCTGAGCTTAGTAAAACCGACACCAGATACTTGCAAAAACTCACTATCAGTTGTTGGCGTTCTTTGTGCCATTTCAGCCAACGTTCGGTCGTTAAATACAACATACGGTGGTACATCATCTTCATCTGCGAGCTGCTTTCTGAGTGCACGAAGCTTAGCAAATAGTTTCTTATCGTAATTAAACTGAGCCAGTTTATCTTGATAGACATGCTTTGCTACAAGTCTTGGTTCTGCGAGTTGTAGCACATATTCGCCGCGAAGTACGGCGCGGGCGGCTTCTGTTAATCTAAGCGTTGCGCCTTGAGTAATATCTTGACTCAATAAACCATGATGGATCAATTGACGTAAGATACTCAGCCAAAATTCATTGCTGTGCTCTTTCCCGATCCCATAGGTTGAGAGGGTATGGTGATTTTGTTCTCTGATCCTTGCGGTATTTGCCCCACGCAAAATATCCACAATGTAACCAATGCCAAAGCGTTGTTCTGCGCGGTATACGCACGATAACGCTTGTTGGGCAACTAATGTGCCATCAAATTGTTTCGGTGGGTTAAGGCAAATATCACAGTTTCCGCATGCTTCACGTTGATATTCGCTGAAGTAATTGAGCAAAATTTGACGACGACAGGTTTGCGCTTCAGCGAAGCTCGACATCGCCTGAAACCGTTGTTCTTCAACCTTACGACGTTGCTCGTCTGGAATATCTTCAAAAAAGCGCCTAACGCGGGGAATATCCGCAGGATCAAAGTACATAACGGCTTCAGCTGCTAAGCTATCTCGCCCTGCACGGCCGGTTTCTTGATAATACGCTTCTACACTTTTAGGAATATCATAGTGAACCACAAATCGCACGTTGGGTTTATTGATCCCCATCCCAAAAGCAACGGTTGCAACTACGATTTGAATGTCATCTCGGGCGAAGCGGTTTTGTACAAACTGGCGCTGATCATTATCTAGACCTGCATGATAACCTGCAGCATTGAACCCAGCATCAATCAGCTTTTCGGCAATATCATCAACACGTTTACGGCTACCACAGTAGATTATGCCACTTTGCCCCTTTTGCTCTTTTAAATAGCGGATCAACTGCGACAGGGGTTTGAACTTTTCTTCGATGGTGTAACGAATATTGGGTCTGTCAAAGCTACCGGTATAGATAAATGGTGCTTGCATACCTAATTGCTGGACAATATCTTTTCGTGTCGCTAAATCGGCCGTTGCGGTTAATGCCATCATCGGAACGGACGGAAAATGTTGACGTAATTCTTTTAAACGAAAATAGTGCGGTCTAAAGTCATGTCCCCAATGAGATACACAATGGGCTTCATCAATGGCAAACAAACTGATGTTACAGTTGGATATGCGTTCAATAAAGTCTCGTTGTAAGGCCTTTTCTGGTGCAACGTACAGCAGCTTTAAACTGCCTTGGAAAAGCGCGTCATAGGTATCTCTTTGCTGCTCCCAAGCGACGCTGTTGTTGATATATTCAGCGGCTATGCCTTGTGCTTTTAACTGCGCGACCTGATCTTGCATTAATGAGATAAGTGGCGATATAACAATTGTCACGCCTGCAAATAATACTGCTGGGACTTGGTAACAGAGTGATTTACCGCCGCCGGTAGGCAGTAGTACAAGCGTATCCTGACCAGCTAAGCTAGACTGAATAATATCAAGCTGACCATCTCTAAACGTACTGTAGCCAAACACATCTTTCAGTACTGAATGAGGGTCGTTAATTGGGGTGCTTACGAGGGTATCCATCGGTGTCATTTTAGAGCTTTTTTTGAACCTTGTCTTTGCTTTTTATCTAATCTTAAGAGACTTGAATAAGTTTTGAGCACTTGTAGGCTTTAAACTTTGTGATTGTGAATTCATCGAACTTTCATCGCCGTGATTAGTAAAAATGAGTATAATGATTGACCTCTTAGTTGATCCCTCCAAAGGTTAAACGCCCGTGATTGAAGAACAAAAGAAAGGCCACTTACTCGCTGTACTCGCCTTTTTTATGTGGGGACTTGCACCCATCTATTTTAAGCAACTCGTCCATGTTGACGCGATTGAGATACTCATTCATCGCGTTGTGTGGTCTGTATTTTTTATTGCACTAATTGTGCTGGCAAAGCAGCAATGGCCCAAAATTAAGGCCATATTGGCTAATCCTAAATTGCTGGCGATGTTGACAATCACTGCGTTGCTGTTGGGTTTTAACTGGGGTTTATTCATTTGGTCTGTGAATAACGGCTTTATGCTAGATGCGAGTTTGGGTTATTACATCAACCCATTACTTAACGTGCTATTGGGAATGCTGTTCTTATCGGAAAGGTTGAGAACGGCGCAAAAGTTTGCTGTGTTATTAGCGATAGTGGGTGTGGTGTTACAGTTAATCAGTTTTGGCTCATTCCCAGTCATTGCGTTTTCACTGGCGGGATCGTTTGCAATATATGGATTGTTGCGTAAGACCTTAGCGGTTGAGTCACTTCCTGGATTGCTGGTGGAAGCCCTTATTCTCACCCCAATTGCACTGGCTTATTGGTGGTGGGTTGAGCCCAGTGCCACAAGCAACCTTTGGAATAATGATTGGTACACCAACACGCTTTTGATAAGTGCGGGTGTGGTGACAACTTTGCCTTTGTTATGCTTTACCGCAGCAGCAAAACGGATACCCTACACGACACTTGGCTTTTTTCAATATATCGGGCCGAGCTTAATGTTCATATTGGCGGTACTCTTTTATGGGGAAGCCTTTGATGCAGAACGAGCAATAACGTTTGCCTTTATTTGGGGAGCGCTGGTGATGTTTAGCTTTGATTCTTATCGAGATAAAAGAAAGCGCTTAGTGAATTAAGCGGTTTCTTCCCGAAGCTTTCGCCTGATATAAACGCTCATCGGCTTGTTTTATCAGGCTTTCTATGTCCGTAGTCACCTGAGCGGCAAGTCCCATTGAAACAGTAAACGAGATCTGCTGTTCAGTCAGTTCGTTACTACTTTGCTCTAAATATTCCCTGAAGCACTCCAGTCTTTCTTTGCAATGTTCAGCCACCGTATCTTTAAAATATATCGCAAACTCTTCGCCGCCTAATCGAGCGACTAAATCATTGGGAAAGTATTGAGCAAACGCTTGGCCAATTGACTCAAGCACTGCATCGCCGCCTTCATGGCCATATTTGTCATTTACTTGCTTAAAATGATCGATATCTATCATAGCGATCAGCCCGTAGAGCTCCTTTTTATGTCTTGCTTTTAGGCTTTTCTTTACGGTATCGAAAAAGTAGCGTCGATTTGGCAAGCTGGTTAAATAGTCTGTATTTGCTTGTCGGCGTATCGTTTGAATATGTTCTAGCATATCGACGTTCTGGCTAAGGCGGCAGTAAAACTCTTCAGCGTTAAAGGGCTTTCTGAGGTAGTCATTAGCACCATTTTTCAAAAATCGTGTAGATAAATTTTCGGTTTCAACTCCAGATATACCAATTATCGCTTTATCATCATCAGTGTAGAGTCGCCTAATTTCGATACATAGCTCTTCGCCTCGCATATTTGGCATTTCATTGTCGGTAATGATCACTGAAATATCCGGGTTGTCTTTTAATACCGCGAGCGCTTCTATGCCATCACAGGCTTCTAGTACCTGATATTTATGGCGAGTGAGGAGTGCTGAGACATAGTGTCTCGACGAAATAGAGTCGTCCACAACCAGTACTCTGACATTTTCATTTCTTGGCAAGCGTTCTAATTGGCGACGTAAATAATGATAGGCTTGTTTATTTTCCTTGGTGATATAGTCGATGATGGGGTATTGCTCAACGATTGAGCGAGTCTGACTTTCAAGGTTACCAGTCATCACTATGGTAGGAATATCAGCTTTAACCGTGCAGGGAATAGCTTCTCCAAGCGGCGCATCTGGTAACACAAAGTCTACCACGGCACAAAAATAATCGTGCTGTGATAACAATGCTTTGGCTTCGGCCAAAGACTCTGCAATATCTACATGGTATCCCACAGTGGTCGCAATATGCTTTTGCACCTTCGCAATTGTGGGGGTGTCTTCAATGATTAAGATTTTCCGTAACACAACCTTCGCCAACCATTTCCTGTTTTACTAATTCTTAACCTAACTGCGCTTAATTGCAATGCTTGTGCTAATAAACAGGTAATGACTAAGAACAAAATACGAGACAGATAGAGGCTGATGAGGTAATCGAGATTGAAATGGGATTGATAATAGAAGTGCTTAGACACCAACGACAGAAATAAAGCCACTCTGTTGGCGTCTAAGCTTGATAGGATTTAGACGATTTTGCTTATAGCTCGTCGTCAATATCTACCGGGATCACCACGCTACCGTCGTTTTGAACTTTAGAGCGTCCAAATAGCGTGTGAAACTTTGTCTTACACGTAGTATGCTTCAAATATTTGGTCCAAGCTTTTTCTACAGCGTTAGTTGGGGGGATTAACCCTTCCATCACCTGAACAAACTGAGATTGGAAACTGTTTTGAGGTTCTTCCGCTTTGCTGTATAAGCTTCTTAATGTGGCACCACAGCGTTCAAGAATTTCGGCTTCTTGTAGCGTGAAGTGACCACTGCGTCCGAATCCTCTAGGGAAGTTGGCGTCATCATAAAAGGCTCTGGGGCTTGCAAATGCATTTTTCAAAGTCGCTAAATTATGATCCATAACTGAGTCCTCTAAGGTTATCTGGCTGGAGTATGGACCAAGTTTTATAATTTTTTAAACGAGTAATTTTTATCGTCAGGAAGAAAAATGGACATAGATCTATTAAAAACTTTTGTCGAAGTTGTCAAAACCCGTCACTTCGGTCGAGCGGCAGAAAATTTATACATCACTCAGTCAGCTGTAAGTTTTAGGATCCGCCAGCTTGAGCAAAGTTTAGGGGTGAATCTTTTTATTCGCCAGCGTAACAATATTCAGTTAACTGCGCCAGGTGAAAGGTTGTTACCACACGCCAAAATGATTTTAACTGGGATGCAGCGCGCCAAAGTCGATGTTGCACTTGCAAACAATATGCACAAGCAATTGTCACTGAGTGGCACGGCTAATATTTGGGACGCATTTTTACAATTCGGGATTAACCATATTGTATCCGCTATGCCCGGAGTATCGCTTGTTGCTGAAGTGAAAGCACAGCAAGAAAGCACGCGACTATTATTAGAGAGAACATTGGATCTCGCTGTTCTGTTCGATCCGCCAAAAGTGGATGAACTGGTTGTTAAGCCGATCAGCGATCTTGCTATTATTCCTGTAAGCACTTTTGATAACGCAACAAAGGAAGACTTTTTTGACAACCAGTATGTTTATGTTGATTGGGGAACTGCTTTTTCTCTATGGCATGCAAAACAGTTCACTGGCGCAACCCCTCCTTATTTTAGAACCAGCACCGGCAGAATAGCGCTTGATCTTATTCTTCAGTGTGGTGGCTCTGCATTTGTGCCAGAAGCGTTAGCGTTAGAGTCCATTGAGGCTGGAAGGTTGACTCAAGTTGATGAAGTAGAAAGTAACTCAAGAGAGATATTTGTGGCATACCATAAAGACAACGACCAATTAGAGCAAATAGAAACCATCGTAAATTTACTGGGGGCGGTGAAGTAATTCTTATAATGAATCTTTTGTGACGTATTTCTTAAGGTTGGGTGTCATTTTATTTTCAGAAATATTTTATGTGTAATATTTTTGTCATTTACCAGTGTCAAACTGCGCGTGTTTTGAAAATACGTGTTGCGATATTGAGGAAATACACATGAAACTAACTAAGACTGCTTTAGCGCTATCATTACTAAGTGCATTCACTTTTCAAGCAAACGCTGAAGTTGATGTTTATGGTAAAGCGAATGTATCGGTACAATCTTCTGACGATGGTGCTGGCTCAGTTACTGAAATTAAAAGTAACGCCTCTCGCTTTGGTTTCAAAGGTTCTGAGAAATTAGACTCTGGTTTAGAAGTTATTTATAAGCTTGAGTTCCAAGTAGATGTCTCTGACGCTGATTCAAAAGGTGATAAAGATAATATTACTGCACGTAATCAGTATGTGGGTTTAAAAGGTAACTTCGGTGAAGTTGTTATCGGCCGTAATGACACTGCATTAAAACAGTCTCAAGGTAAGTTAGACCAGTTCAACGACCTTGAGGGTGACATTAAGGTACTCTTTAAAGGCGAAAACCGCTTAGGTGATTCAATTTCCTACAAGTCGCCAAGCTTTAATGGCTTTAGAGTACTAGGAAGCTTTATTGCTGAAGACAGCGAAGAAGGTGAAAACGGTTTCTCTACTGCGCTAACATATGGCGATGCAGGATTGAAAGAGTCAACTATCTATGCAGCGATTGCAGCAGATAGCGAAGTAAATGGCTATGACACGGTTCGTTTCACTGTTCAAGGTAAGGTAGCTGACTTCAAACTTGGTGCAATGTACCAGACACAGGAAAAGGTGGATGGAAGTGCAGAGGCCGATGGGTACTTACTAAATGCAGCGTACAAATTGGGCAATGCAACCTTGAAAGCACAGTATCAAGTTATTGACTTCGATGCCGGTGACAAAGTAGATGGTGTTTCTGCCGGTGTTGATTACAAGCTTGCTAAAAACGCGAAGGTTTATGGTTTCTACTCAACATTTGATGCAGATAACCAAGTAGAAAAGGATTATCTAGGCTTAGGTATCGAGTATAAGTTTTAATTTATAGACTCTATCCAAGCTTAAATGTAGTAAAACACCCGCCTAATGCGGGTGTTTTTGTTTGTTTTATATCCGGATTGTTTTCTTTTTGCTCGAACAAACGTTTTTTTGCAATTTTCTCTAAAAAAGGGTTGCACTAAAATCGGATCGCCCTATAATGCGACCCCACTGACACGGGGCGCTACGCTGAAAAGCAAAGCAGCAACGAGTTAGCGTCAAGT